>QKDP01000145.1 GCA_003252055.1 Desulfobacter postgatei
TATGACGGCAACTGCTCAAATCTGCACGGCCATAACTGGCTTGTTGAAGCGCACATACGGTGCACCAAACTCAACCAGCTGGGCATGGGCATAGATTTCCGGGATGTCAAAAAAGAGGTCAAGAATGTTTTAAGCAGACTGGATCACACCAATCTGAATGAGGTTCCCGAATTTGGATCACTAAATCCCACGGCTGAAAATCTGGCAAAATTTCTATACTCGGAACTATCCAGGCGTTTGAATACCGAATTCATCAAAATCCAAAAAATCATGGTATTCGAAAGCCCTGGCTGCGGATCATCCTACCAGGAGATATAAGTGTCCCTGGACATCTGCGAAATTTTTTACAGCCTGCAGGGGGAATCCACCCGGGCGGGCCTTCCCTGCGTATTTGTCCGGCTGTCCGGGTGCAACCTGTCCTGTTCCTGGTGCGACACCACCTATGCCGCAGCACAAGCCGCTTCCATGACCCCCGTTTCAATGACCATTGGCCAGATCGTGGACCAGGTGGCATCCTTTGAATGCCCCATGGTTGAAATTACCGGTGGAGAACCGTTGATTCAGCCCCAGACGCCTGCGTTGATATCCATGCTGCTGGAAAAAGGATTTCAGGTGCTGCTGGAAACCAATGGAAGCCAAAGCATCGCGTTCGTAGATCCCGCCTGTATCCGCATCATGGATGTCAAATGCCCCTCATCCGGTGAAGCCGGGTCATTTCTTTTCGACAACTTCAATCACATGACAGCCAAAGATGAAATCAAATTCGTGGTGGGATCAAGGCAGGACTATGAATATGCTGTATCTGTCATTAAAGCGCGGCTTCTGAAGCATCCCCGGGAGCACATCCACATCTGCCCGGTTTTTGGACGGATTGAACTTTCGGACCTGGCGGCATGGATACTTAAAGACAGGCTGGGTGCAAGACTGTCCCTGCAACAACACAAAATCATCTGGGATCCGGATTTAAGAGGAGTATAACCCATGACAAAAAAAGCCGTTGTTCTTTCATCCGGAGGCATTGACTCCACCACTGCCATGGCCATTGCCAGGGACAGGGGGTACAATATTTACAGTTTAAGCTTCAGGTACGGCCAGCGCCACAGCGTGGAGTTGGAATGCGCAAAAAAAGTGGCTTGTCATTTGGGCGCCATTGACCATAAAATCGTAAACATTGACCTGCGCCAGTTCGGCGGTTCTGCGCTCACCGACGACATTGCCGTACCCAAACACGACAACGTGGCGCAGATTGATCAAACCCGGATTCCTGTCACCTATGTACCGGCCAGAAACACCATCTTTTTATCCTATGCCATGGCCTGGGCCGAGGTGCTTAAAGCCGAAGCCATTTTCATCGGCGTCACAGCCGTGGATTATTCAGGATACCCGGACTGCAGACCAAAGTTCATTGAAGCCTTCCAGACCATGGCCAACCTGGCCACAAAAACCGGGGTGACAAAAGAGACTGTTTTGACCATTGAAACCCCTTTGATCCAAATGTCAAAATCTGAAATAATCACAACCGGACATGATTTAGGGGTAGATTACAGCCTGACCATCTCCTGTTATGATCCGGATGGTCAAGGCCGTTCCTGTGGAAAGTGCGACTCCTGCCTGCACCGTAAAAAAGGATTTAGCGAAGCCGGCATCCCTGATCCGACTCCCTACATATAAAAATCCAACCACTTAAATTTTATAAAGGGTCAGCGGCTCTCTTCCGTCCCTCTCCAAAGCCTGGTTGGCCTGCTCCAGCAGCGGTTTTGAGGAAATCACGGAAATGCCCTTTGTCGACTCGTCCCGGAAAAAATACCGGCCTGCTGTTTCCACGACCTTTTGCTTGTTCATACCCAGCAGGGCATCCTTAAACCCCTTGCGGATCTCATCGGACAACTTGGTGATCCGGCGATAAAAAGCTTTCATGGCAGAAGGTGCCGGTGTTTCCGGCTTGTCAATGTCCGAGCAGACCTGGAGGATGGCTTCTTTCACATCTGTCGGGGTGAATTGTCCCTGGGTGATGAAATCACAGGCATCTGCGTAAACATCCAGGGTCCGTTTGATATGAGGATCACGATAGGAACCAAATGAAAAAATACCCTCTTCCATGTTGAACAAAGCAAATCCGCCGTATGCCCCGCCTTTTTCCCTGATTTCCCGGTGCAGAAACAGGGAACGCAAAAGCTTGGCAATAACGGACAGGGCCGGTGCGTCTTCATGGGAGATGCGCACTGCTTTAAAAGACTGTCCTACAAAGGAGACAGCTGTATTGGTCATCCAGCCGTCGTAAGGCCGCAGGATATCTGTTTCTATCTGCGGTGTATAAAAGGCCTGGCTGCTGCCGTTGGGCAGGTTGTCGTAAATTTTTGCAATGCGCTTATCTGCCTGGACCATGGAACTGGCAGACCCGATAACAGCAGGTTTGAAATTATCTTTTCTCATGATTTCCGCAGCCATGGCAGAAAGGTCTTTCTCCAGTTCAGCCAGGGCCTGGGGGCCTATTTTCTCATTATTCACCCTGGCGGCAAGATCCTTGATCCGGGTGTACTGGGAAATGCCATGCCACAACTCATCGATACCGGCAGCGGTTGACAGGTGTCGGGCAGACAGGGTAATGGCATACCTGTGTCCGGACCCGACAATGGAGGCTTCAAGACCAGCCTGATATTGTAAAATCAGGCTTTTAAGTCGGTCGTGGTCCTCAAATCCACCAGCATTGATATATTCATCCACTATATCAAAGAGATGATCAATATTCCGGTCCAGGGCTTTTCCATGTAACGCCAGAAAGGAGTGACCCTCACCCTCATGGTCAAAATAGGTGCCGGAAAAGGGGGACATGGAAATGCCGCCGGTATAAAGGTCCATACGTTCAGCCATCTGCACATAGGAAGAATTTTTTGTGCCGGCATTCGTAAAGGCCCGTGCGAAAAACGGCACCATGGAGAAAAGATCTGGCGCAATGTTTCCGGCACCTGCCGGGCAGGTAAAGTAGAGGATGCCTGAAGTGGCTTTGTCAAAGGCGGTAGCGCAGGTGATGCCGCTGATGATGTCCGGGTGAACGATTTCAATCTCAGGGGGCACGTCTTCAAGTTCCAGGGTAGGCAGAACATCCAAATTTTCTTCTGTTTCCTGGCGTTTTTTCAGGGCTGCTGCATCCTTGTTGATCTGCGCCAGTTCTGCTTCACCCAGGGATTTTCGTTTTTTCTGAAGTTCATGGCGTACATCTTCGGCCTGGCGGGCCTCAAGATCTTTATCCGGGGCAAGGGTAAACAGCAGCCTGTGGGGGTTATCCAGAAAATACCGGCGAATCCGGCCTTCCAGGAAGGGGCCTTTGGCCAGTTCCTCCTGCAGTTTCTTCAAATCACTGTCAATGTTGATGGCGGTTACGGGATCACCTTCATGAACCATGACCGAAGCAACCCCCAAAAGAAGTTTGATGCCATACGGGTATGGTGTATTGGTGATCTCCTTGCGGGAAAATTCGATCTGGTGGATGGCAGAATCAATTAAGTGTTTATCAATGCCTTTGCCGGCAAGGATTTCAAGGGTGTTAAAAACTATTTTCTCCACTTCGGGGACTGCAGAGACTTCAATATCTTTCAGCCCGCAGACAAACATGGTGTCCCGATTATCTGAATCAAACCCTGTACCATCACACAGGGCAGAACCCAGGGCGCTGTCAATGAGTGCTTTTCTCAAGGGAGATGCGGAATTTCCAAGGAGAATCTGTTCAAGCACCTCCATAACCAGCATTTCAAAATGATCCGCGATATCAGGCGTCAGCCAAGCCACACACCCCTGATATTTGGCGGCGATATTATTGATGTCTGAGTAGGCATATGCCTGGGTCATGTCTTTAGGAGCCTGCCACCGGGGCTGAGAAGGTACCCGGGTGTCCATTTCAAGAAAATCAAATCTGGAGAGCACCTTTTCTTCAATAAAGCGTAAGCTCTCTTCCAGGGGCAAATCCCCATAAGTATAGAAATAACTGTTGGACGGATGGTAATATCTGGCGTGAAACGCCTTAAGATCCTCGTGGGTGAGTTTTGGAATATCTGCGGGTTCTCCGCCTGAGTTATTGGCATAGGTGGTGTCCGGGTAAAGCCCTTTAAGCAGTGCCCGGGACATGACCTGGCCAGGTGAGGACATGGCACCTTTCATTTCATTGTAAACCACCCCTTTATAAATTAGCTCAGGTTCTCCGTTTTCCCCTGATTCCAATTCAAGCCGGTGGCCTTCCTGTTTAAAGCTTAAACGATCAAGATCCGGAAAAAACGCCGCATCCAGATAAACATCCATCAGATTATAATAGTCTTTTTTATTCTGGGTGGAATAGGGGTACATGGTCCAGTCTGATGCGGTGAATGCATTCATGAAGGTGGACAGGCTTCGTTTGAGCATGGAAAAAAAGGGATCACGGACCTTATATTTTTCAGACCCGCACAGCACGGTATGCTCAAGAATATGGGCAACCCCTGTGGAATCCGTGGGCACGGTTCTGAAAAATACTCCAAATGTGTTTTCCTTGTCCCCATTGGCAATGTGGATGTGGACAGCTTTTGTTTTCTCGTGGACCAGCTGGATGAGATAGGCGTTAATTGCAGGGAGGGCCGAGACCTGTTGAATTCTGTAGCCGCTGATGGCCTGCCCGGGTGTAAATGCAGTCTGATTCATATATTTTCCTGTCAAAGGTTTCCCTTAACCATTTTCTGGACATGGGCCTTGTTTCACATGTTTTTACGGGGCTACGAATTCGAGTGATCCCAGGCGCAATACTTAATGATCGAGTTTTAGGAAGCTAAACTATTTTGTAAATTCCCCGGTTAACCCGTTGGACCTTTCCTATTTTATCCAGCCTGAAAATGATATTTCTCAATTTTTTATCGTCAAAACCTGTGGCCGCCTTAATGGTTTTAAAATCAGTGCCTTCCGGGTGGTTGCCGATGATGCCCAACACAATGGAAGATGCACTCTTTTTCCTTGGCGTCCGGCTTTTGTTTTTCTGTTTACTCAACGGATGATTCTGATAAATCAATCGTTCTATATTGTCAAGCCTCTTGTTAATATTAGCAATATCTTCCTTGGTTGGAATGTCCAGGCAATGGAGAAGCATTTTAATAAAGTTCTCCAAATTGTTGCTGAATTCTGTGGGTTCCATGTGTCAATCCTCCTTGAACCTAACGTTTTACCGTGCCTTGAAAAAAGCCCGGTAGATTCTGTTCAGCGCTTAATTCTTAATTAAATGTTATAGTAAATTTTTAAGGGGCTGGTTTATGCTTCAAGCCGCTTTTTTAATTATGATATTTTAAAAATTACTTCTTAATTCTACTAAAGTCAAGTAGGCTATATCTAAATAAGTAAAAAAGTATCTGCCGGCAGGCGTTTAATTTTATATTTTATGGAAATTAATAAAAAACTGTGGTTTACTGGTGTTTACCTTAAAATTTTCAAAAGAAAACCGCTACTGTCAATCTTTTATTCTTTTTCCAAGGCGAAAAATATGTGGCATATGGCGACCTGGAGATAAACAGCCAAGAAACGGAGAGCAAAAAGGGGAATGACGCATCCTGGTGAGTTATTAAAGCGAAACGGGTTGTATGCCGGAAAGGAGTTGGGCCAGAATTTTTTGTCCAACCCGGCTACAGCCCAGATGATTGTAGATAGAACCGCGGTTGATAAAGATACGACCGTGCTTGAAATCGGTCCGGGGTTAGGGGCGCTCACCCTGCCCTTGGCCAGGGCCTGCAAGCAGGTTGTGGCTGTTGAAAAAGACCGGCGAATAATTCCTCTGCTTGAAGGGGAACTTGCCGGTGAAGGAATCTGCAATGTTACGATTATCAATCAGAACATCTTAAAAACAGATATAAGGGAAATAGCAGGGACAGAAAAACTTGTGGTGATCGGGAATCTGCCATACAATATTTCATCCCAGATTCTTTTTCAGCTGGTTACAATCCGGCAGGTTGTGACACGCGCGTTTCTGATGTTTCAAAAGGAGCTTGCCCAACGCCTTCTTTCATCAGCCGGCACCAAAGACTATTCAAGGCTTTCTGCGGTGGTTCAGTATGCATCAAAAATCAGCCGGGTTGCAGATATCCGGCCCAGTAACTTTTTTCCCAGACCGGAAGTGGACTCCACGGTCCTGCGCTTTGATTTTTTTGAAACCAAAGACATGGGAGAAGAGGACGAAACCCTGCTGTTCAGCGTAATCAAAGCAGCGTTTTCCAAACGAAGAAAAACCCTTCACAATGCCATGTCCGGCGGGGAACTGGGCTTAACAAAAAAAATCGTGGGTATTGCCCTTGAAAACGCCGGTATTGACGCCTCACGGCGGGCTGAAACCCTGAGTGTCCAGGAGTTTATAGACCTGTCAAGGGCGGTGGGAAAAATTAGCACCCGTGAATCATGATTGAATCAAGGATTTCCATAAACAAGCTGATTGATGGACATCTATAGTCCTGGTTGTTACGATTTAAAAAGCGCTGATACACTTTCTCCCGTATGGATGTGCTTGATGGCCCGGGCAAAGAGCGGTGCCACGGATAAGGGTTTAAGCTGGGGAAACTGTTTTTCTGCAGGAATATGCACCGTGTTGGTGACCACGATCTCGGATATGAAGGTTTGACTTAAAATTTCCACGGCCCGGCCGCAAAGCACCGGGTGGGTCGCACCAACATAAACCTTAGCCGCGCCTGCCATTTTCAAGGTCTCAACGGTGCTCACCAGGGTTCCCCCTGTGGATATTTCATCGTCAAAAACAATGGCATCCAGATCCTTTACATTACCCACAACCAAGCCCTGCTGAACATTGGAATCGCTGAGCCGACGCTTGTCAATGATGGCAAGGGAGGTATCCAGACGGTTGGCAAACCGGCCGGCTCTTTTAGCCCCGCCGGCATCCGTGGCCACTACCACCACCTTTGACAGGTCCAGGAGCGTTGCAAAATAATCACAGATTATGGGCATGGCTGTTAAATGATCCACGGGAATACTGAAAAATCCATGCACGGCATCGGCGTGCAGATCCATGGTCAGAACCCGGTCTGCCCCGGCAGTTTTCAAAAGATCCGCCACCAGGCGGGCAGTAATGGAAATTCTTGGGGCATCCTTTTTATCGGACCGGGCATATGAATAATAAGGAATGACAGCTGTAATCCGTTTGGCAGATGCGCTGCGCAACGCATCCAGGGTAATCATCAGCTCCATAAGGTGGTCACTGACAGGCGTGGTTAAAGACTGGACCACGAATACATCCTCTTCCCTGACACTTTCCTTAATCTGAACAAATAAATTGTCATTTGAAAATCGGGACGTTTCCATATGACTTAAAGGAATTCCGATATGCCTGCAGATTTCCGTTGCCAGATCCGGATTTGATCCACCGGAAAATACTTTTAAATCGTCTGTCATTTTAGCTTTCCTGAAAAGGTTTCAGTTCGCATTTTTTAATACCAGTTTACCGGTCAAGAAACAAGATACTGAAGATAAGAAACAAAAGAATGGATATATTAAATATTATTTTAAAAAAGATAATAGTAATAATAACTAAAACTTAAATGTTTATAATTAAGTTAATTATACGATATCATTAAATATTATTATACTTTTTTCTGTTAAATTTTTTGAATAAAAGATTTTTAAAAATACAAGGTATTGAAAGCCTGTTTTTTAAGAGTTCATAAAACAGGCTTTTTAAACAATTTTTTGTCAGGATTGAATCCACGCCCTGGTACCCTTTAAATCCGATGTATTCCAGTCATCTGAAATCCTTTTCTCAATGAATTTTAAAAAAAGGGTGTCAATAACTTTGAAAACCTTCATAATTAAAACAGAATCATACATTATCTTTTCAACAACACAGTGGAGGTATAAAGATGTCATACTATTTCAATAAAATAGTAGATATGACCTTCGATGAAGCAATATCGAAGATAACAGAAGAACTTAAAAAAGAAGGTTTCGGCGTTCTTACTGAGATTGATGTAACAGCAGCATTAAAAAAGAAAATCAATGTTGATTTCAGGAAATATCGAATCCTCGGCGCATGTAATCCCATTTTTGCTCATAAAGCTCTTCTTGCAGAAGACAAAATTGGCACAATGTTGCCTTGCAATATCATTGTACAAGATCGAGAGGATGGCAAAATTGAAGTTGCTGCCATTAACCCGGTTGAATCTATGAGAGCAGTTGAAAATGATCGCCTTGGTGAGATTGCATCTACCGTACAGGCCAAACTGAAGCAGGTGATTGAAAATATCTAAAGTTTTAGATTTTATGGTATGTGTATAAATCATAGTCGTCCGAATGTGATAATTTAATTGCGCTGGCACCCTGAAAAGACGGGTTGAAAAAGCCTCTTTAAATCACGCCGGATTTGTTGTAATCAATTGGCATGGAGGAGATAAGAAAACCTTTAACCATGCGTGTGGCTATCGTGGATGATGAGCCCATTGCATGCAGGGAAATACAGCGGGGGTTCTCCCGTCGAGCCGATTATGAGATTGAATCCTTTGGGGATGGGGAGTCTTTTCTGCAGCGCATGAAGAGTGTTCGATTTGACCTGCTCCTGTGTGATTTTAAACTGCCGGGCATGGATGGCCTGGACGTGCTTTCCACGGTGAAACAGTCATACCCTGATACCGAAGTGATTATTTTCACAGCTTTTGGTTCCATTGATACCGCGGTTGAGGCGATCCAGGCCGGCGCCTTTCACTTTCTGGTCAAGCCCGTGAAAATGGATTTGCTCTTCTCTTTAAGCCGGCGGGCACTGCAGTCCGTCCAGCTTGTTCGGGAAACAACTGCGCTGAAAAAAGCGTTGATCAAACAGTCCCGGGAGCAGTTTCTCATTGGCCATTCCCCGGCCATCCAGGAAGTGATTCAGATGATTGACAAGGTTAAGTCCTTGAACTGCAGCGTTTTAATCCAGGGAGAAAGCGGTACCGGCAAAGAGCTTGTGGCCCGGGCACTTCATTTTCTGGGGGCACGTCAAAAGGAGCCGTTCATTGCCTTTTCCTGCGGTGGCTTTTCCGATGATCTCATTACCAACGAACTGTTCGGCCATGAAAAAGGGGCGTTTACCGGGGCGGTCAGCACTAAGATCGGGTTACTGGAATCCGCAGACAAAGGCACGATTTTTTTAGATGAGATCGGCATGATGCCGCCGAACATGCAGGTAAAACTCTTACGGTTCATCCAGGAAAGAAATCTTCTGCGGGTGGGGGGGACTAAGCCCATCCCGGTGAATGCCCGGCTGATCGCCGCCGGCAACCACGACCTGAAAAAAGAAGTTGAACTCCAGAATTTCAGGGAGGACCTCTACTACCGCCTCAATGTGGTCTCCATCATGGTGCCGCCCCTGCGGCACCGCAAGGAGGATATCCCCCTGCTCATCCAGCATTTTCTGACCCGGTACAACAAACAGTTTAAAAAAGAGGTGGCCGGCGTGGACAAAAAGGCCATGGCGGTTCTCAACCAGTATCCTTTTCCAGGCAATGTCCGGGAGCTTGAAAATATTATCGAACGCGGCGTAGCCCTGACCGAAAACCAGTATATCGGGTGCGATGACCTGCCCCAGGATCTGCTGGAACTCTCATTTACCAGTGTGGATGAATCACAGCTTGAGTCCCTGGAAGAAGTTGAAAAAAAATACATTGAAAAAATTCTGGAGCAAACCGCGTTTAACAAAAGCAAGACCGCTCAGATCCTTAAAATTCCCAGAACAACCCTGTGGCGCAAAATGAAAAAGTACCATTTAGAATAATCCCTTTTGTTTCAAATTGTCCCCCCATAACCATTCCCACTATTTTTTTTCAGTTCATTTTGAAATAACATCGTGTTTCATATTGAACCGTCAACGGTTTGACCCTATGAACAACTTTGTATAACAACCATGGGCTGACCTGGTCTATCAACACCCAGGCTCAACCCACAACAAAGCATGAAAGGAATTCAACATCTTATTGTGACTTTCATATAAATGCACCTTTTATAAGCTTTATTCATGGCATGAATTTTGTATTTTTTTATGTCAACCATGTGTTGCCCGGGGCATCTTTGCTGTTATCCCGGACATATTTTTAAGAATGACGTATCCCAAAGATTTGTTTTTAAAATTGGAAATGACGCGTGAATACCCAAAACATACTCGTTCTTTTTTCCGGTCAAAGCCCGGACCTGAAAGCTTTATACCACGGCATCGCTCTTGTGGAACGTATCAGGGCCAGGCTTTTTGTACTCCTGATCAACAATTGTGAGGCCATCAGGCGACGCAGAATCCCATCCCTTGAAAACGCATGCATGGATATTGTCAGACAGGCCCGCCAGGAAGAACTGCCGGTCTCCTTCTATTTAGGCAAGGGCGAGGTACACTCTGAACTTAAGAAAATTATTAAAGATGAACACATCGACCTGATTCTCATAGATGACGATGATCAGAACATGGAAGATGCTGTAAAAAAGATTAGAGCCAGTATGCCGATTCAGGTCATAAAGGTTAAAGAGAAATCATCTTTTTAGACAAATATGTCTGCACCTTCATTTTGTTATCCTGACAGCAGGATGAAGATGCAGACACAAAAATTGAGCATTATCTTAAAATAAGCACCGAAGACTGGGCATTGGTGAGCAGTTTTGTGACGCCCTGGCGGGAAAACAGTTTCTGGAAACGGGATTTTTCTCCCATCCACAGACAGATCAGATATCCCATGGCATACCGGTTGAAAAAATCCGCCATGGCTGTCGTATCAACAAGTCTTACGAGGGTGTTGATTCCTTTGTCCTGGTAGTATTGAACCAGAAGGTCCATCTGCCGGTCCACCTCCTCTTTAAGCGCCCCTGAATGGGTGATACCCACAAGCTCCAGTTCGGCCTGGTAACCGGTTGTCAGCTGGCTGACCATCTCAAGGGAGGCCTGGCTGATATTCTCCTGATCCAGGCAGCACACCACGCGTCTGGGCTGGGTTTCTCCTTTGACAGCTAGAACGGAGCAGGTTGCCTCGTTGGCAACTGTCCGGCACAGGGCTGTGTCGTCATGGTTTTCCATGACAATGAGACCGGAGCCGGAATCTGCAGCCTCCCCAAGAATCTGGGGCACTGGGTTACCCTGGCGGACGCGTACGGACAGATTTTTAAACCGCCCCGTAAGAATTTCCAAATCTTCATAAACGCCGGGGGCGGACATCACCGTTTTTGATACCCGTCGGTCCGGGGTGTAGGGGCAGTCATCTCCTAAATCCTCAAACATGCTCAAAAAAGTCTGCTTCATCGAACGCATCAACGCCATCACGCTGTCGCATGATCCGTTTCGGCCATTGGGATCAATGCCTAAAAGGGTCACATCCGCCCAGGTCTGCCGGGCGATCCCTGCCGCTTCCATCACGGTCTGTCGATCATGGTCCCTGTTTTTGGAATCATTATTCACAACAGTTAATATATTCATTGATATCTCCTTTTAGGACCAGTTATTGCCAGAACATCATCACCGGAGATTCCGTCCTTGCCAGAAGCGCCATGCAAGGCTGGTGTTCATCCAGGTTTTTGCGTCCTATAACTGAGGCAACCAGGCCGGAACTGCTAAGTTCTTCAGCCAGAAGAGTTGCAGGCCCTTTGACCTCTTTAAGCGAGGTAAACGGGCAGTGGGCGCTTTTCAAACTTTTTTCTACCTGGGTGAAAAATGCGCTGCTGTTCCCGTCAGCCTCAGAAAATTCAAGGACTTTGGTATTCTGGGGATGCCAGACAAGAACGTTAAGGGGCAGGCCGCTTCCGGTGATAAAATAGGCCAACACCGGCAAGAGCAGTGAAAGGTCATGCCCCGTGGTCAGAACCAGGACCATGGATTCCAGGGGGACCATATTTTTCACCAGGATGCTTGGCAGGGGCATTTTACGAAGCAGCCTGGATGTTACGGCATGGTGAAAATCGGCAGTACTGGCCGTTGCCAGCAACCCTTCCACAAAAATTTCATAATTGCCTGTGTGGGCTTCCAGAAGAGTCTCTTCCGTTTTATCGCCGATGCGTATCTTGGGCGTACCCAGAGCCGGGAATTTCATATTTTCTATGGCGATCAGATCTTTAATCTTTTGCCGGCCGTCTTCTCCAATGGCGGTTTCCCAGCTTTTTCTGACCCAACCCGTGCCGGGAAGCTGGTCGGAGGGGCCGGGGTCTTCCACATGCAGGGCTGTAAGCTCCATCTTAAAATTGCGTGCGGCATTGCAGGTATATCTTAAAGCAATGCTGGAAGCCAGGTCCTTGTCCAGGGTAATAAGGGTGCGTATCATTGTTTAGCTCCTAATTGCGAAATAGTTATTTGATATTATTTTCAGCCCGTTCGATGACGGCAAAAATCTCTCCGAGCTTGAAAGGTTTTGCAAGGAAATCAAACACCCCTTTCTTAAAGGACTCTTTAGCGGTTTCCAGGGTGGCAAAGCCTGTGATCACGATAACCTGGGTGTCCGGATGCTGTTTCTTGACCTCGGTGAAAAACTGCATGCCGTCAATTCCTTCCATCTTCAGGTCTGTGATGACGATGTCAAAGGGGGTATGCTTTACTATCTCAAGGGCTTTAATACTGTCACAACTGGTCTGCACCTCATACCCCTTTCTGTCCAGGGAGGCCTTGAGCCGCTTGCACACGATGGGCTCATCATCCAGAATAAAAATACTTGTTTTTTTTTCTTGTTCCAATGGTTTACTCCTTCAGGCGCAAAGGCCTTAATACTTAGGCGACTCATTCCAGGCTAAGGACAGGTTCAAATTTTTCCTCCTGGCTTAACGTCCAGAAATCATCCACATATTTTTTCACATAGGTGTCATTGAGCATTTTGACATCAAGCTGCCGGGTGAAGGCCACCAGTTCTCCCACGAGAAAAAGGCTTTCTTCCATACGTTCCAGCGTCATCTTTTTTGTTTTGGCCACCAGCAGATCATTATCCTGTTTCATTCTGAAATGGGCTTTCCCCAGCACCTGGGCCAGAAAGCTCACCCGCCGGGTGCGCCGTCCCGCATCGGTCACCCCGCCGAAAAATCGGAAATAGATATAGTTATCATTGGGATTAGGACCCATATAGGCATCAATCATGTTGAAGTGATAACCTAAACGCAAGCTGATGTTCATATACTCCTTTGACATCACCACCAAATTCTGACCGATGGAGCCGGGCCTTGTCTGGTGGGGGGGATGGGTCCTTGTTAAACTGGACATAAAGCTTTTGAAATCAACGCTCATGGGCTCGGAGTTCCACATACCTTCCCGGGTCAATCCGTTAAGAAACGCTTTAAGGGGTACAGAGGTAACCTGACTGGGCAGCACGGCCCGGGTACCGGCACCGGGTGCAAGCCCTTCGCCGATGTCAATGAGCATAAGATCCAGCGGGACATCCAGCTTGAGCTTCTGGGCCCGGGAGCGCTCTTGTTTCAGATCGTAATAATTGAGGTTGATCAGCTCCTCCACAGCCTTTTCATGGACAAACCGGGTAATGTCGTGGAAGGTCCGGCAGAAGCGTGGAGAAAACCGTTTGTCTTCGGGGTCCACAAAGGTCAAAGGCGATATCTTTTTTAATACCCGCTTTAACAGACGATATTCATAGGTATCGGCAAAGTTGTCGTCGGTGAAGGCGTAGTAACAAAGCGCTTTGGCAGAGCCATTGTAGACCACCTTGCCCTCGGTATCCAGGGTGATCTCCTGGCCTTGGCGCAGCATGCTTGTGGCAATGCCCGTGTCCACAAGGGTGGGCACCCGGAACTCCCTGGCAATGGTGGCCATGTGGCCTGCAGGCGATCCGATATCCGTGATGATACCGGCGGCATATTTGGCAATCATGGCAAACCTGGGCGAGGCATGCTGGGTGACCAGGATAGCCCCGGGCGGGAAATCATCCAGGTCCTGGCCGTCTTCATAGAGAAACACCTTTCCAATGGCAATACCGTCCTGGGCCACCATCCCTTTGCCGGAAAATACGATGTCATACTTTTCCTTGATCTTCGGAATATCGCACACCATCCGGCTCATCTTTTCCTTGATATTCAAAGGCCGGGATTGCAAAATCCAGATTTTCCCTGATGCATCAATGGAAAATTCAATATCCTGGGGCTGCCTGAAATAGCGCTCCACCATGATGCCGATACCGGCAAGATGGGCTGCCTGGTCTTCAGTGAGGCAGGGCGCGGACTGAAGGGCTGCGGGCACATCTTCCTGACCCACCCCGAAATGGGGCAGCGGCACCAGACACTGCTTTTTATCGCCCACGGTCATGTCTGAAATTTTGTGGGGGGCCTCGCGTGCCACCTCATAACTGTCAAACACGGCCCGTCCGGAAACAAGGGCAGCGCCCAGTCCCCAGGCGGCATTGATTACCATGCGGTTGTCTTCAGGGCGGACCGGGTCCAGGGTATAAAGGACGCCGGACACCTTTGCAAAGACCATCTCAATGCAGCCCACAGCCATGGCCATTTCATGCTCTTCAAATCCGTTGGCATCCCGGTAGGCCATGGCTTCCTGGCTGTAGGCACTGGTCACAACGGTCTGGTAGCTGTTAAAAAAATCATCGACACTTGTATTGATACAACTGGTGTATTGGCCGGCAAAACTGTTTTTCCCGTCCTCACCCACGGCACTGCTTCGCACGGCCAGGCGCAGTTTTCGTTTTGAACCCCAGCCGGCGAGTTTTCTCAAGGCTTTGTGGATATCTTTTTTCATTCCCGGCGGCACAACGGCACTGTCCATGCGCGCCCTGATTTTTTCGGATGCCTCTTTTGTCGTGATCTGCTTTTTTTTCCACTGGGCGGTGAGGGATTCAATTTCCCGGTCTAAGCCGTTGTAGGCCAGAAACCAGTGAAAGGCTGAGGAGGTGACGGCAAATCCATCCGGTACATTAAGGTCCAGCACATTTTTAAGCTGGGCCAGGTTGGCGTTTTTGGCCCCCACCTGCTCCTCAAGATCGGCGGTGACAAAGGCATGGGCAATGGTGCACTGCCGGTCCGGACGCAGGCTGGATTTGCCTTCAAGCATCTCTTGTATCCCGGTGTTGATGCGCCAGAACGCATCATCAAGCCCGGGATATCGGTTTTCTGCTATATAATTGAAATGATGAATCAGTTTGTAAACAAGGCTTGCGATCTCCTGGCAGCTGGTGTGAATATAGTGGGTGTCAAAAATATAATCTCCGCCCAGTTTATCCCCCATGCCGGTCATGAGATCCAGAATTTGGTTATTTGAATCCAGAAGCCGCCGGAAGCTTGAGAACACCTCAAATATCGAACGCTGCTCGACATGGGGCTGTTTTCTACCCCACAAGCGGCTTATGAAATTTTGTCCCAAAAACTTTGCCATGGTTATAAAGATCCCGATTAATGTCCTTCGTTACTGCCCTGGAAGATCAGGCCGGTAAGAAGCCCTGCAGCCAGGGCAATGATCACGGATACAATACCATAAAGCAATGGTCTGCCAAATGCCAGGGACGACAGGAATTTAGGCAGTCCTGTTTCATTGACTTCAACAGTTGTTTCAGCCTTTGACTCCACGGCGCCGTCTTTCACTGTGAATACTTCTACCTGGTAGCTCCCCGGCTTTAATCCCGAAGGAATGGAGATGTCAGCACTGAAAGGTTTTAATCCTGCGGATTCCGTCTGGTAAGTCACCTTGCCAAACCCTGATGCGTAAGCACCGTGCTTGGACTTCAGTTTAACAAACTCATTAAAAAGAACCGTTTTGTCCTCAGGGGCAGGGGTAATCTCTATCTGTTTTTCCAAAGAGGATATGCCCAGGTTTAAGCCCTTCCACTGGTCGGATTCCCGGGTCAAAGATTGCGGTGTTGCCACCATAAAAATGTCCGGGCAGTGGTGAAAGGTCACCGTGGCCATATTCATCCACAGGATGCCCATGGCTTTCCCCTTTTGTTTTAAGGAGACATCCTGCTCCCCGGATTTGAAGCGGACTACGGCGTCTGCATCCTTGGGGATGGTTCCGTCCACCTTAATAACAATGCCGTTGAAAGAGGCCCCGATGTTGATGGCCGAAGGCGTCACTGTCAACGTGCCGGGTACGGCTGCTGCCGCAAGGGCCGGCAGACAGACGAGCATGAGCAGCAGAACACCTGCTGCCGCTTTTTGATATACTTTCATTTTAATGCCCTCCTGCAAATGCCAGTAAAATATCGGGCGTGATCAGCAGATCAAACAGCATTTTGAACATGACCACAAGTACCAGACTTGCCAGAAGAATTTTGAGCTGTTCGCCTTTGAGTTTCTTGCTTACCTTGACACCGAGCTGGGCACCTAAGGTGGAGCCTAAAAGCAGGATGAGCGCCAGGATAAAATCCACGGTATGATTGGTGGTGGCCTGCATGATGGTAACGTCGACACAGGTGAAAAGGATCTGAAAAAGGCTTGTTCCCACCACCACATGCATGGGCATGCGAAGCAGATAAACCATGACAGGTACCATGAGAAAGCCGCCGCCGACCCCCATGATAGCCGCAAGGATACCGACAAAAATCCCCAGGATCAGGGGCAGCAGCACAGACAGTTCCACGCCGGATTTTTCAAACCGGGTCTGGAACGGCAGTTTTTTAACCAGTTGCGCGTACATGGACTCCTTGCGGGGTCTTGCAGCCACATCAACGGTCTCGGATGCCGGCGCCTTGGATTTTTTCATAGACTGCAGGCTTTCGATGAACATATAAGACCCTACAAATCCCAACATGAGGACATAGGTGACCTGGATTAGGAAGTCGGCATTGCCCAGTGCACGTAAAATCTTTATTACCTGAACACCCAGCGTGCCGCCGATGATCCCGCCCACAAGGAGCAGAATCCCCATTTTAAAATCTACATTGCCCAGGCGGTAATGGGCCAGGGTGCCCGAGGTGGAGGCGCCCACAATCTGGTTGGAATCTGAAGCTGCTGCAATAGTCGGCGGAATGCCCATCATAATTAGAAGCGGGGTCATCAGAAACCCCCCACCAACGCCAAAGATGCCGGAAAGCAGCCCTACAAGTCCCCCCATGGCAAACACCTCAAGGGTATTGATGCTAAGGCCTGCAATCGGCAGATACAAATGCCACATCTAAATTTCTCCTATTTTGGGTTTTAATTTAGGCGAACCCTCACCGTCACCGGCAGTGCGTTTTTTGGGCGCCCGCTCTTTGGGAACCGTGGATAGCAAAATAAATGCCACTAAGCCAAACTCAGATAAAGGCGCGGCAAGATCCGCTTCAGAACGGGATTTCCAAAAATTTTTTTTGTATTACGACAAAAAAAATGAAAGGGATGTACAGCGCAAACCGCCGGGAAAGACAGCTGGCCAGGCAGAGTAGTTCATTTTGAAACATGCATGCTGGCGGGCAGGCCCAAAAAGGGTTGGCAGACGCCGCCTTATATAAGAGAGAAGGCGTGTTCCAGATTGAAACATTTTTATATGAAACTGGGGACAAGATACAAGAAACAAGAGGGCGAAGCGCCTGCGGCGCCCATTTTAGCCCTGCATTGTTGGTGTCCTTAGTTTCATTGTTTATTGCGGGCTTCCGGCCCATGTGGGTTTATACCGAATCATCGGAGGCGGCAGGAAGCACGATAATAAAACAGGCGCCCTGGCCTTTTTTACTTTCAACAGCCACGTGCCCATCGTGCTTTTGGATGATGCCGTAGACAATACTTAGCCTTTGCCCACGGATTTGGTGGTAAAAAACGGATCAAATATTTGGGCCAGGTTTTCAGGGGGGATGCCCTGGCCGGAGTCCTGAAACCGGATCCGGATCCGCCCATCCTCCTGCAGGTCTGCAGCCACAAGGATATCACCGCCGTCGGGCATGGCTGCCATGGCGTTGGAAAACAGATTGATAAATACCTGCTCCAGGTTGTGCAGGTTGCCCTTGATGGGCGGGAGGGTATCCGGGACATCGGTGGTCAAACGGATCTTATTGACCATGAGTTGGTTTCTCACCAGCCCCAGGGTGCCTGAAATGACGTCGGGCACGGTAATCCGTGACATAGTTGTCTGGTCGCTGCGTGAAAAATCCAGAAGATTTTTCACCACATTGCTGGCCCGGGAGGTCTGGGCCATAATGTCCTGGATCATCTCCCGGGCCTCGCTGCCGGAAAGGTCGTCAAACGCTTCAAGCAGGCCGTCGGCGGTAAGAGAAATATTGTTCAGCGGATTGTTGATCTCATGGGCAATCCCCGATGTAAAGGTTCCGATGGAGGCAAGTTTTCTGGATTGGACCAGCTGCTCCTGCTTTTCATTCAGTTCCCGGACCATCTGGTTGAAACCGGCAATGAGCTGTGAAATTTCATCGTGCTTAGTCTCATCTTCCATGATAGTTTTAAACTGCCCTTTGGGAATGCTCCGGGTGGCAAGGGTTACCTGCTTCAGGCGCTTGAGCATGCTTCTGGCTTCGAACAGGAACAAAATGGCAACACAAAGGATAAATCCGCCCACGGCTATAATAGAAAAGGAGACCATGTTCTCCAGGGACTGGTTAATCCGTTTGCGCTTCTGGATCAGCAGCCCCTCGCAGAATTTCACCATTTCTTTGCCAATGGAGCGGATCCGGGCGACCTTAGCAATATCCAGCTGCTTTTTGCCCGCGCCCATGAACGTCCTGTATGTTTCAAACTTCTCCTTGAAGTTGTTGTATCGATCAATGCCTGCAACCATAGCAATGGCGTCGGAAAGACGTACGATATCGGTTTGGGTGCGGTGCAGATAGTCTAAAAGCTCTGCAACGGTTTTTTCCTGATATCCATAAAGAATGGTGTTTTTTTCATATCGCCGGATTTCGAGGATATTGTCTAAAAGACCGTGGAACTCGTCTAAAACCACCATTTTATTTTTCAGGGTCATGATGTTTAGCCCGAAGGCCATGCTCAGGATACTGACAAAAATAAGGCTGGCGGCAAATCCTAAAATAATTTTGGTTCGAATGGTAACGGGCATATAAATTTCCTTTTTAAATAGCGTGACCACGATTAAAAATTTGTTCAAATTCGTAATTTAGCCAGCATAAATCATACCATGCATTCTGTGCAGGAACCGGCGGCTCTTTATTGATCATTGGTTCGGAGAAGGCAGGTCAGCTCATGGCTGTTATAAGGATGGATGATATATTAAAATTATTTTAAAAAAGATAATAGTAATAATAATCAACTTTTAAATGTTTATAAATAACGTAATTATATTATATCATTAGTTATTATTGTATTTTTTTCTGTGTAATCTTTTGAATAAAACGTTTTTAAAAATCTAAGGTATTGAAAGCCTGTTTTTTAAGGGTCCATAAAACAGGCTTTTTAAACAATTTTTTGTCAGGATTGAATCCACGCCCTGATACCCTTTAAATCCGATGTATTCCAGTCATCTGAAATCCTTTTCTCAATGAATTTTAAAAAAAGGGTGTCAATAACTTTGATAACTTTCATGATTAAAAAGGTTTTTTCAATAATCAGACCCTCTATTTCGTCTTCTGATGAGGATGTGTCGATGGTTGGTGTCTTCAAACCGGTGATATTGAAACTTTCACCTTTGATGGAAAATTTATACTCCTCTTCGCCCATCCTGCAGATCAGGTTCATATCTGTTACCCACGCCCCTTTTTTAAGGGCTGTGGTCCCTTCTTCAAGACCTGCCTGATCACCTTTAATGGTAATTTTTTCCTTTGATTTATCGCCGAGATTGTTTTCCAGACTAATGGAATTTCCAATCTCAAAGGTTATCGGATCTTTAGAGCCTGATAGGGCTGTAATATCCTTGTCCGTTTCAACAAGGTACCATATCCAGGTTAGAAATTCATTGCCCAGAAAACCGTATTTATTATAAGCGGTTGCAATATCCAGCATTATTGAACACCTTTCATATTTAACGGGGCCAATGCCGACGCCCGGTCTTTTTGATGACTTGAAAAATTGCCCAGTTTTTCCATTATTGTATATGGAAATATTCTGATGGGTTTATGGTCAAAGGATTTGAAAAACAGGGTTTCGAACAGTTCATTGGCCGCCTTCTGGGTGGAAAATAAAATCAGGCTTTTGTTTTCATAATCCCATAAGACATCATAAATATTTGGAATAAAAGGCGTTTTATGCATCAGGATATCAATAACCATTTCTTTTATCTCAGCTTTTTCATTTTTTGAAATAAAGGCTCTGCCGCTCTCTTTCTTTTTTTTCTCCATTTCAATGGCCATATGTTTCTGGACCAGCTTAGCCGGGATTGACTTTTTATCAATGCGCAGAGAGAAGACAAAGTAGGTGCCGAATATAAAAGACGCTGATTCAAAATCCGGATTGTAAGGGGTTTCAAGCGGGGTCCATCCGGCTGAAATTTCGTCGTATTCGTTTTCAATTTCAGGGATGGCGTTTTCAATCAGTCCCTGGCGGACACCTTCTGCAGCACCGTCAGGAAACGCACCATCAATATAATACCGGCTGATGGAATGGGTGGAAGAGATCAATCCCATATATAACTCCTTATTTCATGTTAAACGGCTGTTTAGAGCCTGTTTAAGTCTCTCACAGCCATGTGTAATGTATAAAAATTTTAATGGTAAAAAAGCAATCCCATTGCCGAAATCATCGCAAAGGCAGCGCCTGTCATAAAGGTGGCCGGGGCACCGAATGCACCCCATAATGAGCCGGCAATGACGCTGGCAGGCAAGAGCGCCCCGCCACTTATTAGATTAAACATCCCGAATGCCGTACCGCGGAGTTCTGCGGGCGCGGTGTCGGCAACAAGTTTTGATAACAATCCTTGCGTGAATGCCATGTGTAGACCCCAGAAACCCGCCCCAACAAATGTAAGCCAGGGTGACTCAGCTATCGCCAACACGACATCAGCAACGACAAGCA
>QKDP01000011.1 GCA_003252055.1 Desulfobacter postgatei
TTATTGTCATAACGTCAAGAATTAAAGAAAGATAGGCCTATTTTATTACCAGAAGAGAGGGCCCGCTTTTTTTGAATTTGACTCACATACTCATATCCACTATCTTCTTGTTTCTAATGGGGGCTTTTTGCTGAAATTTAAACCGCTTGATTCATGCAGGAGTGCTATGAAAACAAAACCCGGCCCGGATCAGGCCGGACATGACATTGTAACTCAAACAGGTCGAAGATCTGAAGAACTTTGGGCAGATCCCGGCAAAACCCCGGGCCGTCTGCACAGAGACAGAGGGGTGGAAGAACAAATCCTGGAACTGACCCGCCAAAAGGAGATGTACCACAGCGTTTTTGAAAACACCGGAACCGGAACCATCATCATTGATCCGGATATGCTGATCCTTCATGTGAATGCCAAATTTATGGACCTGGTGGGACTGGAGCGCAACGAAATCGAGAACCGGATGAGATGGTCCCAGTTCGTGGTGCCCGGTGACAATGAAATGATGCAAAATTACCATTACGGCCGGCGAAAGGGTATTCCCGGCATTCCCACCGAGTATGAATGCCGGATTTTTGGCAAGTCCGGGGACATCCGGTATATCGATATGAAGGTGGGTATGATTCCCGGGACCGGCAGAAGCATTGCGTCGTTTATGGATATCACAAAAAGAAAACTTGCCGAGAACCGCCTGCGGCAAAGTGAGGCCCAGCTCAGTGATATCATTCGCACCTTTGAGGGATTGATTTATATTACATCTAAAGATTACCGGGTTGAGTTCATGAATATCACTCTGCAGGAAAAAGCCGGCCGAAGCGGGGTGGGTGAAAAATGCTACAGGGTGATTCACGGTCTGGATACCCCCTGTCCCGGGTGCCGGCTTGAGTCCGTTCTTTCAGGCAAGACGCGCAGGTGGGAACTGAAAAGCCCCCGGGACGGACGATGGTACTGGTCTATCCAGTCTCCGGTTTATGACAACCGGGGACGGATTGTCAAAGCCCAGACCATCCATATGGACATCACCGACAGAAAACGCCGGGAGGAGCAGATCAGTGAAGATGCGGATCTGCTCAGAAATGAGAACATCGTCCTTCGGTCCGCCATGAAGGAACGGTACCGGTTCGAAAACATCGTGGGCAAAAGCCAGGCCATGCAGAAGGTGTATGAACTGGTGGTGCGGGCGGCCGCAAGCAACGCCCCGGTGATCATCTATGGCGAATCCGGAACCGGAAAAGAGCTGGTGGCCCGGGCCATTCACAACTTGAGCAACCGCAGTGAAAAACAGTTTGTGCCCGTCAACAGCGGGGCCATCAGTGAAAATATTGTAGAAAGTGAACTTTTCGGCTACCGCAAGGGGGCCTTCACCGGCGCTGAAAAGGACAAGGAGGGATTTCTTGGCACGGCTGACGGCGGCACCCTGTTCCTGGATGAAATCGGGGATATCGGACCCAATCTTCAAGTCAAACTGCTTCGGGCCATTGAAGGCGGAGGATACACCCCTGTGGGCGGTACCCGGGTGATCAAACCTGACCTGAGAATCGTGGCCGCCACCAACAAAAATCTCAAACGCCTGGTGGAAAAAGGCGTGATGCGGGAGGATTTTTTCTACCGGGTGCATATTATCCCCATCCGGCTGCCTGCCCTGCGGGACCGCAAGGAGGATATTCCATTGCTGGTGGACTACTTTTTATCCGCCTTTGGTGATGAAGGGCAGATTCCCCCCATGGGGGGCAAAATTATGGAGGCTTTTCTCCGGTACGACTGGCCCGGAAATGTCCGGGAACTTCAGAACGTTCTTCACCGTTACATGACCCTGGGGAAAATTGATTTCATGGAGAATTCGTCTGATTGTGAAGCCGACGCCCAGGAACAGGTCTCTTTTGGTCGGGAATCCTCGGATCTTTGCGGGCCTCTAAATGAGATTGTGGCGGAATTTGAAAAGGAGATCATTCTGAACGCCCTGGAGGAGAACCGGTGGCAAAAGGCCAGGACGGCGGTTGCCCTGGGAATTCATAGAAAAACCCTGTTTACCAAGATGAAAAAATTCGGGCTGGAATAACCCCAAGATGTGGCGATATAGCCACATTTGTGTAATATATTGATTTTTTAATAAAATTATTTATATTTTTGTTCTATATTTTGTTTCCGTGGCGTTATCGCCACGTTTACCCGCCTGGCTACCCGCCCCTAAAGCACCTCAAAATTCAAAAATAGTATTTTAAATCAATTAGTTATTAAGAAGACTGGTTTGTTGGTATAATTGTTGCTGCCTATATCCAATGCTTTTAGAACGGTCGCTCAGTTTCAGTTTTCTGGGGACCCATGGGTGTAAATACTTAAATGCTTTTATAGAGGAAAAAAGTCTTATGGCACAATTGATTGCAGATCGAAGGGATGTGGATTTCGTATTACATGAACAACTGGACGTGGGCAAATTAAGCAAGGATGAGCGCTTTGCCGAGTTCGGGAAAAAGACCATTGATTTAATCGTAAACGAAGCCAGAAATCTTGCAATTAAAGAGATCCTGCCCCTTCAAACGATAAGCGACGAAGGCTGCTCTTTTAATGCCGGTGAAGTAAAAGTACCTGATGCCTTTCACAGTGTATATGCAGCTTACAATGAAGGTGAATGGCTGGGTATGACCGATGATCCCGAATGGGGCGGGCAGGGCATGCCAAAAACCGTTGCCATGGCTGCCAATGAGTATTTTTACGGGGCTTGTAATTCCTTTATGCTTTACAACATGCTCACCCATGGGGCAGCCAAACTTGTGGAGAAGTTTGGTACGGATGATCAAAAGCAGATCTACCTTAAAAATATGCTGTCGGGAAAATGGTCCGGCACCATGCTTTTGACCGAGCCGGATGCGGGCTCCGACCTTGCCGCCGTAGAGGCTACGGCCAAACCAAACGGGGACGGCACCTATTCTCTGTCCGGCAACAAGATTTTCATCTCCGCCGGCGAGCACGACATGGTGGAAAATATCATCCATCCGGTTCTGGCCAGAATCGAAGGGGCCCCCGAAGGCATTGCCGGTATTTCCCTGTTCCTGGCACCCAAATTCAGGGTGAACGAGGATGGCAGTCCGGGGGAATTCAACGATGTGGTGTGTACAGGTATTGAGCACAAAATGGGCCTGCACGGCAATGCGACCTGTTCTTTGACCCTGGGGGGCAAATCAGGGTGTATCGGCACCCTTTTGGGCCAGGAAAACAAAGGCGTGGCCGCCATGTTCGAGATGATGAACGAAGCCCGTCAGATGGTGGGGCTCCAGGGCTTTGCCAATGCATCGGCTGCCTATATGTATTCCCTTAATTATGCCAGGGAACGGATTCAGTCCCGGGAACTCAAAGCCCCGGCCGGTTCAAAATCAGTGCCCATCATCCGTCATCCTGATGTGAAACGCCAGTTGATTACCATGAAAGCCTATGTGGAAGGCCTGCGCAGTCTTAATTACTTCTGCGCTATGTGTCATGACCAGGTTGCCGTGTCCACGGATGCGGATCAGAAAACCCATTATGAATATTTACTGGAGGTCCTGACGCCTATTGTCAAAGGGTATGGCACAGACAAGTCCTTTGAGGTATGCAACCAGGGCATTCAGATCTACGGTGGTTACGGCTTTATTGAGGAGTTCCCCGTGGCCCAGCTGCTCAGGGATTCCAGGATCTTCATGCTGTACGAGGGAACCAACGGCATCCAGTCCATTGATCTTTTAGGCCGGAAACTCTCCATGAAAAAAGGCGCGGCGTTTAACGCCCTGCTGGAGGAAATCAAGAAAACCATTGCCAATGCCAAAACAGTGGACGGCCTTGACGATCTCACCGCCCGGCTGGAAGGTTTTTTCAATACCTACTCGGAGGTGGCTGCCGCACTGCAGGCCAAGTCCAGGTCGGATGAATTTTTGACTGCCTATGCCTTTTCATACCCCTTCATGGAGGTTACAGGCGACCTTGCCATGGCCTGGATGCTTTTGTGGCGGGCCGCAACAGCCACAGCCAACAAGGGCAAAAAGAAAAAAGACAACATGTTCTACGACGGACAGATCAAAACCGCCCGGTTTTTTATCAACCAGATCCTTGCGGCGACCGCTGGAAAAATGGACGCGCTTAAAGCGTGTGACAATGCAGTGGTTGAGATGGATGAGGCTGCTTTTGGAAGCAAGTAACAGCGGCAAAAGTTTTTTTAACTATTAAAATCCTCTAAAATAATGGGCGTAACATCAACTTCAAAATTTGATGTTACGTTTATTATTTTATATGAAAGTTACAATAAGTTGTTGAATTACTTTCATTGTTTGTTGTGGATTGAGCCTGGGTGTTGATAGACCAGGTCAGCCCATGGCTGTTATAAAAAAGAGGAGATTTAAAATGTCCAAAAGAATTCCTCCTGCATGGTGGCCGGTTTTAGGATTAGCTTCCCCGGTTCTTTTTCCCATGCTTTTCCTTAAGAACCGCAGCTACAAACATAACGTTGAACAATCGAAGAATTTAAATAAAACGCGCATAGAAAACGCTAGCTTTCTGGAACTGCCTGAACTTGAGCAGTTTGAATTGACCGTTCTTCTGGAACAAAACGCAGCCCCAGGATTTCTTGGTGCCCCAGGCATTTCCTATGTAATAAAAACAGATAAGGGGTCTATACTCTTTGATCTGGGATACGGTCCTGAAATGCCGGTTTTGGCCCATAATGCAGCAAAACTGAATTTTAAACTTAACCAGGTTGACGCACTGGTAATATCCCACCTGCATCCGGATCATATGGGGGGATTTAAAGCGGCTCGCAATAGTCAGGTCGCCATGCCCCGGGAATTTGGCAAAGGAACCCAAATTGTTCAAGGCCCCCGGATGCTGACAGCCGGAATCGCCTCCACCGGTCCCCTGTCAAGAAGCCTTTTTTTTATGGGATGGACCGAAGAGCAGGCCATTGTGGCCCGACTTAAAGATAAAGGACTGGTTGTGATTACCGGATGTGGCCATCCAACCATTGAAACCATTATTCAGATGGCAAAACACCTTTCGGATGAACCCATATATGCCATTGGCGGAGGGCTTCATTTCCCTGTTACCGACAGCCCGCTTCGCAAGCCCGGCCTTAAAGTTCAGATGATCTGGGGGACGGGAAAACCGCCATGGCAGAAAATTACGGAACAGGATCTCG
>QKDP01000073.1 GCA_003252055.1 Desulfobacter postgatei
AGGCTTGCCTTTTCACGTGCTGAAACCAGAATACCCTGATTTAAAAGCCAGGGTGAATCAAAATTGTCCAAATCAGCCAGGTCCATTTTATTGAATACATACAGTGTGGGGATTTTATTCAGATTCAAAGATTTCAGCAGCTGGTCCACGGTCTCTTTTTGCTGCATATACCGGGGATTTGAAATGTCAATGACATGAAGAATGACATCCGCCTGCTCAAGCTCCTCCAAGGTGGCGTGAAATGCTTCTAAAAGCTCCTTGGGCAGGTTCTGGATAAAGCCCACGGTATCTGTGATGATCACTTCCTTATCCCGGGGAAACCGCAGCCTTCGTGAGGAAGGATCCAGGGTGGCAAACAGACGGTTTGCGGCGATGATGCTGCTCTGGGTCAGGGTATTGAGCAATGTTGACTTGCCGGCATTGGTATACCCCACAATGGAGATGACCGGCAGCTCTTTTCTTTTTCGCCTTGCTTTCTGCTGTCTGCGTTGTTTACGGATCTTTTCGATCTCTTTTTTAAGGCGAGTGATACGTTCCCGGGCACGACGCCGGTTAACCTCAAGCTTGGTTTCCCCAGGGCCTCTGCCGCCAATTCCGCCTGTCAGCCTGGACATGGCCGTATTTTTTGTGATCAGGCGGGGCAGCATATATTCAAGCTGGGCCAGTTCCACCTGGTATTTACCCTCACTGGATTTGGCCTGTTTGGCAAAAATATCGAGTATCAACTGGGTACGGTCAATGACCTTCATCTCCACAAAATCGGTGATGGAGCGTATCTGGGAGGGACTGAGTTCCCTGTCAAATATCAGCAGCGTAGCATAATTCTGGATGGCCTTGATAATCAGTTCAGATAATTTGCCTTTGCCCACCACAAATTTGGGGTCGATTTGTTTTCTTTGCTGGATGGCCGTGCCCACCACATTGATTTGGCTTGTTTTGCACAATTCCCTGAGTTCATCCATTGAAATATGGGCAGAACGGATATCTTGGGTTGCCGCATTGATCAAAAAGGCATTTTCCTGGCCGGTTTCCGGGCTGTGCTGACGGTTGTGCCGGGAAAGTTCGGATTCAAGTTCAAGAATTTGAGCCTGGCAGTCTGTATCCAGGTGATCAAGGGATGAGCCTGGCAAGATTCTGTAAGGGGCTGCTTCAGGATCGGGCAGAACATGCGCGGAGTAAACAGGGCCGGGGGTCCCATCTGCATTCAGGCAGATGGCAGTTATATAATCCAGGCGCAGAAGGGCAAGATCGGTGAGATCGTCCTGTGTCAATGCCTCATGGGACAGATGCGTATGAATGCACCGCAGCCCCTTAAGACGGCCCGGCCCGGGCCGATAATCCGGTGTTACCGGAATAACGATCCGGTGGGGTTCTCCTGCAATGACACAGATGACTTTTCCGTTTCGATCCAGAAGAAGGCCGATCTGGCGGCGGATATCCCGGCTGATGGCAACAATCTCAATGGCGGCCTGGGGGGAAAGGATATATTCCGGCGGTGATTTGATCGTGTAAAGATTTTCAATCCGGTTTATCTGGGCTTTGTTCAACCCGTCAAGGGTGCCGTAGACGATGTGTTTCATTTAAAACCCTGGTATGCTTCGGGTGCCAGTTCTTCAAACCGGGTGTACTGGCCGTTAAACACCATATGTGCGGTACCAATGCTGCCGTTACGGTTTTTGGCAACAATGATCTCTGCCGTTCCTTTTTTGGGATTGTCCGGCTCTTTATTGTAAACCTCATCCCGGTAAATAAAGGAAATAATATCCGCATCCTGTTCAATGGCGCCTGATTCGCGTAAATCAGACATCATGGGCCGTTTGTCCGAGCGCTGTTCAAGGGCACGGTTCAGCTGGGATAACGCGAGTACCGGAACGCTGAGTTCTTTGGCAAGGGATTTTAAAGCCCTTGAGATATCGGCAATCTCAAGATCCCTCCGGTCAGAGCGGATGGATGATTTCATTAACTGCAGGTAATCAATGACCACAAGGCCGATGTCCTTGTTTATCTGAAACAGTTTCCTGGCCTTGGCCCGAAGGTCCATAATCGATATGGCCGGCGTATCATCAATAAAAATGGGAATCTCATTGAGAACGCCGGCAGCATCCGTGAAATTCTGCCAGTCTTCAGGGCTGAACACCCCGCTGCGCAGCCGGTTGGCATCCACCCGTGCCTCGGAAGTTAACAGCCGCATGGATAATTGTTCTTTGGACATTTCAAGGGAAAACACAGCCACGGGTTTGCGGTAGTGAAACGCGACGTTTCTGGCGATGTTCAGGGCAAAGGCGGTTTTTCCCATGGAGGGGCGGGCAGCCAGGATAATAAGATCCGAACGCTGCAGCCCGGATGTAATTCTGTCAAGCCTTGGATACCCGGTTGAAAGCCCTGCCAGTCCGCCTTCCTTGCCCTGCAGCGCTTCTAACTGGTCAATGTTCAGGTTGATGAGTTCTGCCAGGGGTTTAAAGGAACTGCCGGACTGGCGGTCGGCAATTTTTAGTATGGATGCCTGGGATTCATCAATTATGTCCTTAAAATCGCCCTTGTCTTCAAGACAACGCTCAATGGTTGCAGAACATGCATTGATAAGCTGCCGCAACGTGGATTTTTCACGGATGATCCTGGCGTAATGCACGGCATTGACCGCCACCGGTGCTGCATCGGAAATTGCGGCAAGAAAAGCAGGCCCGCCAACCCCTTCCAACTCATCTTTTTCATTAAGGAGATTGGCAACGGTTACAAGGTCGGCAGGTTCCTCTTTTCTGGAAAGTTCTGTGATGGCCCTGAAGATTTTTTTATGTGCCCCGTTGTAAAAATCATCGGGTCTGAGGATTTCAATAATGTCAAACAGACTGTCATTACTGATAAAAATGGCGGACAGAAGTGAAGCCTCTGCATCTGTATCATGGGGCGGGGTGCGGTTAAGCAGGTGATCTGATTTAACGGATTCTTTTTTTGCCATCACTGACCTTTAAAAAAAGACCTGCAGACCCTGGAATTTTAAAGGTCTGCAGGTATGTATCGGAACTATTTTTCCTCTTTTTCTTCGGCAACAACCGTCACGGTGATTTCCGGTTCAACATCCTTATATAGACGGATGGGGACCTTGTATTCACCGGTTTCCTTGATGGGTTCTGCAAGGAGAATGGACCTGCGTTCAACGTCAACATTCTGTGCGTCCAGGGCATCCTTGATGTCATGGGTGGTTACGGAACCGTAAAGATAAATTTCTTCACGGACCTTGGCCTTGATGGTGATCGCCACTTGTTTGACTTTTGCTGCCATCTCTTCGGCAATCTTTCTTTCTTTGGCAATCTGCAGCTCAAGTTTAGCCCGGGCCTGTTCCATAACCTTGCGATTGGCGGGGGTGGCAAGAACCGCTTTACCCTGGGGCAGCAGATAATTGCGTCCATAGCCTTCCGCCACCTTGCACTCAGTACCTGCGATACCCAAAGTGTCGATGGTTTCCTTTAATATTACTTTCATTGTAAACCTCCAATCCGGCCGCAGTTTTACGGTCCGGCATAGTTTTATTTTCGTGATGCAGAAAGTTTCCTGAAATCAATCCAGTTGTCAAAAAAACCAAGACCAATGACAAGGATTAAAACGTACACCTGTACGGCAATCAGAAAATAACAAAATCCTTTCAAAGCCATGGGTGTGTTTTTTTGCTGAAAAAAAAAGGAGATAACTGCAATTCCTTGAAAAAAATAAACAAGCATTAAAACAATCAGGCAGTTGATGCCAACGATTTTCACAGGGCCCAGGGGAATCATTAAAGCCATTGTGCAGCCGATAAATGCCCAGACCAGCATGTCCGGAGCCTTATAAAGACTTAAGTGTTCAATGCTTTTGATAATGATGCCCTTGCGTTTTAAAAGTTTTCTGATAATCAGGATATTCAGCCACAGGGTTGTCATAAAGGAAATCATGAACATGCCCGGCATGACAATCATCATGGATGATATCAGTTTTTGGGTCATGTCCTGATCCATTCCGATCTCAGGAGCGAGCTGCTTGGCAATACTCAAAGACTGATTCATGTAATCCGTCATTATGGCGGATAATGTCCGTCCCTGGCTTGTGGTGTAGACCATAAGCGCTGCAAAGACAGCACCTGCAGCTATTAAAGCGGTCAACCCAATGGTTTTTTGGATACTCATATGCCGTTCAAGGCATTCTCCTAAAACCATACCGGTTGATAAAAGCAGTCCAAAGTAAAGTGTGTCAAAAGCAACGCCTTTGGCCATGAGCACAAGTATAAAAAAGCTTGCCGCGGCAATCAGCGCGCCGCTGTTCCTGCCAAGTTTAAGGCGGTAAAAAAGAACCGGCAGGGGCAGAAACAGAAGAACAAATACACCAAGCAGGGGAAATGCAAACACCACACCGTAAATCAACAGACAGAAAATAATGCCTGTCAACGTTTCCCTGATGAAAACCGGGTGTGTGATGGATAACGGCATATTCCAAAAACCTGTGAAAACCTTTTTTGTTTTAATTTAAGGGGCGTCCCACAAACGGCAGAAGTGCAATCTGCCGGGCCTGCTTGATGGCCGTTGTCAGCTTGCGCTGGTGTTTGGCACAGGTCCCTGTGATACGGCGGGGAATGATTTTGCCCCGTTCAGTAATGAACTGTTTGAGTGCTTTGGGATTTTTATAGTCCATTTCCATGGTGCTGTCCACGCAGAACCTGCAGATTTTCCGGCGCTGATAGAATCTGTTTTTTCCGCCGCCTCTATGACCTTTATACATACTTGATCTCCTTTGTGCTTGAATTATTCCTTGGATTCTTCGGCAGCTTCAGATGTCTGTTCAGATTCGGTCTCTTGCACATCATCCTGATCATCTGCATTATCTTCAGCCGTATCGTTTTCTTCTTCCGCGTCTTCTTGATCTTCTTCCTGGGGTGCGGCTTCTGCAGCTTGTTTGGCTGCTTCTTTAAGCTGTTCAGCTTCTTGTTTAAGAGATTCTTCAGTGGCGTGTTCCGTGATAAGGATGGTCATGAACTTCATGATAAGATCACTTAAGCGGAAATTTCTTTCAAGCTCTGTGACAAGCGCTCCGGTGCCGCCGTAAGTCAGGCAGACATAATACCCACGCAGTTTCTTTTTGATCTCATAGGACAGTTTTTTTACGCCCCATTCATCAAAGTTCAGAATAATACCATTTTCCCTGTCAATGATATTTCTGACTCTTTCGAACAGCTCTTCGCGGGCCTGATCCGACATGTCAGGATCAGAAATGAATACGGTTTCGTACTTTCTCATTTTTCCTCCTTGTGGATATAAAGCCCCGGGTCAGCCTTATTATATAACCCGGAGCAAGGATATAGTAATTATGCTTATTGTCCAGCTTAAGACAATAAAACTATTATCATTATCATTTCAAATATGTGTGGTCAAGATAAATATCTGATTTTCAGCAACTTTAAATATATAAATCTCAACAAATGGAGTGAACGATTTGGATTAATGTGCTATTCTTTAATTTTTGAGTTTTATAAGAAAGTCTGTGTAACCCGCACAGATCTTTCAACCTTCGTTGTGGGCTGACCTACGGTGAAAAACCAGGTCAGCCCATGGCTGTTATTGAAAACACCGGAAGTTAGCCATGTTCTTGAATTGGGACCTTTTAATTGGTCATTTGTCTGTTGTTACCGGGTTTATTCTCGCTGTAATACTGGTGATGTCCGTGCTGCGCAGGCAACGGACGTCTTCGGCGGCCTTTGCCTGGCTGATAGCCATTTTGTTTGTACCTTACCTTGGGGTGCCCCTGTATCTTATTTTCGGCGGCCGAAAACTCAAACGGGATGCCCATACCAAAAAAGCCATCCATCTGGTGGACCAGGAAACCGTTTCTGCCCAGGACGCAGACCCCATTGACTGCCTGTTGCGAGGATACGGCATACCCGGGGCAACCGGCGGCAACAAGATCCGGCTTTGCCACACCGGAATTGATGTGTACAACGAACTGGTCCAACTCATTGAAAATGCTGAATATCAGATACTGATCACCACGTTTATTCTTTCCCGTGACCAGGTGGGAAGGGATATTGTGAAAAGGCTTTCCCGTAAGGGGGCCCAAGGCGTTACCGTCTGCCTTCTGCTTGATGACATCGGTTCCATGTTCACCACACGCAAATTCCTGGGTAAATTCCTGGATAACGGGGGGAAAGTGGCCTATTTCATGCCCTTGTTCCGGTTTCCCTTCCACGGGAAAGCCAATCTGCGCAACCACCGGAAAATCGCCATTGCCGACCAGAAAGTGGTGCTGGCCGGAGGAACCAACATCGCCAACGAGTACATTGGTCCCCATCCCTGTAAAGATCGCTGGACTGATCTCTCGTTTGTCCTGACCGGGCCCGCGGTGCGGCACTATCTTGAGGTTTTCCAATCTGACTGGCTGTTTGCCTGCGGGGAGAACGTCAACATCATACCGCCCAATCTCAATGCCTCTGCCGTAACCGGCCGGGGCGTCGTGCAGGTGATCCCTTCGGGGCCGGACGTTCCGGGTGATCCCATTTACGATGCGCTGCTGACCGCAGTTTTTGCCGCGAAAAAAAGGTTCTGGATTGTCACCCCCTATTATGTTCCGGATGAGGCACTGGCTAAGGCCTTGCGCCTTGCCGCTCTGCGCGGCGTTGATGTGCGGGTAGTGGTTCCGTCAAGGTCCAACCACCTGCTGCCGGACCTTGCCCGCGGGACCCATCTGCGCGAGCTGGAAAAGTGTGGCGGCAGAATCATTAAATATCCGAACATGGTCCATGCCAAGGTAATCCTTGTAGATGAAAGTCAGGCCGTTGTAGGATCGGCCAATATGGACATGCGCAGCCTTTTTTTGAATTATGAGATTGTGATGCTGGCTTACTCCAAACCGGATGTGGCCGCGGTTTACAAATGGGTGCAGGATCTTATTGACCAAGGCAGCGAAGGCATGCCGCCGGTGGGTATTGCCCGGGACACCGTTGAGGGGGTTGCCCGCCTGGTTGCCCCGTTACTTTAGTGTTTGAACGAAAAGTCACCCATCTGCGGCGTTGCATCTGGGCAATGTTTCGTCCGAACACGGGTTACCGTCCAGACACTACTTTTTTAAATTAAAGGTCTTTTTTCCGCCGACAAAAAAAGATATATACCAACCATGAAAAAAATTACATTGATATTCGTTTTCACCCTTACGGCTGTTTTGGGATCTGCCTCTGTTTGTCTGGCATGGGGCCCGGGTGTACATATGGCCATCGGAAATGCCGTTTTGGAAAACATCCAGCTTTTTTCATCTGCTGTGGCCCGGCTTTTGATTATGGAGTCAGCCGCCTTTTTATACGGATGTCTGAGCGCAGACATATTCATCGGCAAGGGAAGCCGGGCCAAGCCGTTGCACAGCCATAACTGGGAAACCGGGCTGGCACTTTGGGACGAAGCTGCCGATAATCCCTATCTTCAAGCCTACTCCCTGGGCTATTTATCCCATCTGGCCGCCGATATTACCGCTCATAACTATTATGTTCCCAACCTGATGAACAAAACCCTCAAGGGGGGACGCTTAAGCCACGTCTACATTGAAATGCTGGCCGACAGCCAGGTCAACCACCACACGCACCAGGCAGCCACTCTTTTCCACCAAGCCAACAGGGAGGCCGATACATCCCTGCGCAGACAAATGGAAACAAGAAAGTTCAGTTTTCTTTTTAAGAAAAAGCTGTTCCACCGAACCATTGAGTTTCTGGAATATCAATCTGTCAGCCAGTCCCTGGAATTTTCCAAAAAGATCGTTCCCGCGTATCACAGGGACGATCTGGACTTACAACTTGATTATTCCTGTGGCCTGGTTGTTGATCTGCTGCAAAATCCCAAACAAGCCCTGGCCCTTGGTTTTGATCCCATCGGAAGTGAAAACATCGCTCTTTCCATTCAAGAAAACGGGTGGGGGAAAGTTTTAAAAAAGAAACAAGTTCCCCCCACCCGGTTCAGGGTTGCCCGGGAGATTAAAAATATCACCATGCCTCTATTAAATTAGGGTAACAAAAAATTTAAGGTTTTTGCCATAAATATCTTTGCTATTTCGCCTGTCTTGTGGCATCTAAAAAGGTTCAACTATAAATATAGACGTTTTTCGAAAGGAATTAAAATAATGGAGGAACGGTACATCCCTTCCGAGGTCGAGCCCAAATGGCAGGAATACTGGAAAAATACCCAGCTTTTCAAGGTGGAAGAAGACTCGTCCAGGGAAAAATATTATCTGCTTGAAATGTTTCCCTATCCTTCGGGAAAGATTCATATGGGGCATGTGCGCAATTACACCATCGGAGATGTGGTGGTCCGTTACAAGCGCATGAGAGGCTTTAATGTCATCCATCCCATGGGATGGGATGCCTTTGGTATGCCCGCGGAGAACGCTGCCATTGACAACAATACTCACCCGGCCGCCTGGACCTATGACAACATCCGGGCCATGCGGGCCCAGCTTAAAAAAATGGGGTTTTCCTATGACTGGGACAGGGAAATTGCCACGTGCCGGCCGGAATACTACCGCTGGGAACAGTGGCTGTTTTTGAAAATGCTTGAAAAGGGCATGGCCTACCGCAAGGAATCCTATGTGAACTGGTGTGAAAAATGCCAGACTGTGCTGGCCAACGAGCAGGTCGAGCAGGACAGGTGCTGGCGGTGCTCCCAGGTGGTTCAGCAAAAAAAATTGTGGCAATGGTTTTTCAAGATAACCGATTATTCCGAAGATCTTCTGGTTCATTGCGATCAACTGCCCGGCTGGCCGGACAATGTCACCACCATGCAGAAAAACTGGATCGGCAAAAGCGTGGGTGCAGAGCTTGACTTTAAGGTGGCCGGCAGTGACGAGGTGATCAATGTGTTCACCACCCGTCCTGACACCATTTTCGGTGCCACCTTCATGTGTCTGGCCCCGGAACATCCCCTGGTCGAGATCCTGTCCAGGGGCACGGACCAGGAAGCGGCCGTAACCCAGTTTGTAGATAAGGTTTCCAGGCAGGAGCGTTCTGCCGAAGGCATTGAAAAATACGAAAAAGAAGGGGTATTCACAGGCGCTTATTGTATTAATCCGGCCACCGGTGAAAAGATTCCAGTCTATACGGCGAATTTCGTTTTAATGGGGTATGGTACAGGTGCCATTATGTCCGTACCCTCTGGTGACCAGCGGGACTTTGATTTTGCCAGAAAATACGGGCTTGAGGTTCGGGTGGTGGTGCAGCCGGAAGGGGAGATCCTTGACGGTGCCGCCATGACCGAAGCCTATGCCGGCCGCGGTGTTATGACCAACTCCGGACAATTTAACGGCATGGATAGCAAAGAAGCCATGGAAAAAATGGCGGACTGGCTTGAAGAATCAGGCATTGGTAAACGCGCGGTCTCTTTTCGTCTGCGTGACTGGGGAATTTCCCGCCAGCGTTACTGGGGCACCCCCATTCCGGTGATTCACTGTCCTTCATGCGGGGTGGTTCCGGTGCCGGAAGCTGATCTGCCCATTACCCTGCCCGAAGATGCCAATCTGCTGGATAAAGGCCAATCTCCTTTGCCAACCCTGGATTATTTTGCCAAGGCCACTTGTCCTGTCTGCGGCAGGGAAGATGCAAAACGGGATACCGATACCATGGACACCTTTGTTGAGTCTTCCTGGTATTACCTGCGTTATTGCTCCCCCCGGTATAACAAGGGCATGTTTGATCCCAAAGCTGTGGAGTACTGGATGCCCGTGGATCAGTATATCGGTGGTGTGGAGCATGCGGTGCTGCATCTTTTGTACTCCCGGTATTTTCTGCGGGTCCTCAATACCTTGGGCCTTGTGCCCTTTAAGGAACCCTTTACCCGGCTTTTGACCCAGGGAATGGTGTGCAAGGAGACCATGACCTGTCCCGAGCACGGGTACCTGTTTCCGGAACAGACAGAGAAAAAGGATGGGACGCTTGCCTGTACCATGTGCGGCGAAGATGTGGACGTCGGTCGTGTGATCAAGATGTCCAAGTCCAAGAAAAACGTGGTCAATCCCAATGAGCTTCTGGAAAAATACGGGGCCGACGTGACCCGGTTGTTTTGTCTGTTTGCCGCCCCCCCTGAAAGGGATCTGGAATGGAGTGAGGACGGTGTTGAAGGCACTAACCGTTTTGTCAACCGCGTCTGGCGTCTGGCGTTGACCTGTATGGAAACCATTCAGGGCATTGATGCCTACAAAGGGCCGGCTGAGTCTCTTAAGGCGGATCTGGCAAAGGAACTGTATATCAAGGCCAATCAGACGATCCAGAAGGTGGCCGCGGATATTGAAACCAATTTTCATTTCAACACGGCCATTGCCGCGGTCATGGAACTGGTCAATGCCATGTACACGGTTGAACTTGACAAGGCGGATGATGAACTGAAATCCGTGGTCTGGTTCTGCCTTGAAAATGTGCTGCTTTTGCTCAGTCCCATTATTCCCCATTTCTGCGAGGAGTTGTTTGCCAAAATGGGAAATAAGGACTCTATCCTTGAACAGCCCTGGCCTCAATTCAGAGCGGATTCCATGCAGACCGACGAAGTGCTTGTCGTGGTTCAGGTTAACGGAAAACTGCGGGCAAAGTTTCCCATGAGCACAGATGCCGGTGAAGAGGATATTAAAGCAGCTGCCCTTGGAGATTCAAGAATTATCAAATATATAGAAGGCAAAGAGATCCGTAAAATCATTGTGATTCGTAAAAAACAGACCCTTGTTAATATCGTGGTGTAATTTATGAAAAAATGTATTGCATGGCTGGTGGTGGTCTCAGCGCTGATGACGGGTCCGGGGTGCGGATACCGGCTGGAAGGCGGCGGCTTTATTAATAATGATGTCACCCGGGTATCTGTGGCTATTTTTGAAAACAAGACTACCCAATCCAGGGCCGGGATATCTTTTACCAACGAACTGATTCGGGAAATCACCGCAAAAACAAATACCATTGTTGTGGATGCGGACAATGCCACCCGAAAAATATCTGGTACAGTTCAATCCATCACCTTTTCTACATTATCAAGGTCTTCTTCGGAAAACGTTACGGAAAGGGAAGTTAAGGCTAAGGTGGATGTGGTTCTGACCGGGGCAGGGGGGAAGATTCTCTGGTCAGTGAAGAATTTTTCAGCCACGGAATCTTATCAGGTGTCTGATAAAGTATCTGGCATTACCGTGGATGATGAGGCCAATAAACGGGAGGCAGTTGATCTCATTGCCGAGCGTGTGGCTGAACGCCTGGTCAGTCAGATGACAAACGATTTTTGAAGGCAACAAACAGCACCGGCGCCTGTTCCTTATGCAGGGCAAGCGCCGGTTTATGGTCTGGACCGGCTGAGCTTAAATGGTGCAAAAGCGCGCAACTTATGCGTTCGCAAATTTGAACAGTCTTGAGATCTTCCTTGAAGCAGTTTTTTTGTGAACAATACCTTTTTTAGCCGCCTTGTGAATGGCGGACTGGGTCTTTTTCATCAGTTCCTCGGTATTCTCACCAGCTTCTTTGGCGGCACGAACTTTTTTTTCAAGGGTTTTAAGGGAGGTTTTTACGGATTTGTTTCTCATCCGTCTGACCTGATTTTGTTTTGCGCGTTTTTTTGCTGATTTATGGTTCGCCAACTTGGTCTAGCTCCTTCATAAAATAGAGAATTAAAAATAAATAATAAAACTTATATCAAATTCGGTAAGATATATAAAACAGATAAACATGTCAAGGAAAACCTGTGGCCCACTTTATTAAAAAAGCAGCATTTATCAGTTCGATTACGCTGGTTTCAAGAATACTTGGCATGATAAGGGATGCGGTGATTGCTTTTATCTTTGGCGCAGGCACGGTTTCCGACGCTTTTTTCATTGCATTCAGGCCTTTTGATCTGATCCGGAAAATGATGTCCGACGGAATTTTAAGCATCTCTTTCATCCCTTTTTTTGCAGAACAGTTTGCCAAAAATAAGAAAGACCAGGCCGCGGCCATGTTTTTAAATGCTCTGTTTTTTATATCCATTGCAGGGGCGCTGCTGGTCGGTTTAGGGATTTATTTTGCGCCTTTTTTAATAGATCTTTTTGCCCCGGGGTATTCGGCAGGTTCCTATACCTATACATTGACTTGTCTGCTGTTCAGGATAATGATGCCCTATCTGTTCATCATTTTTTTTGTGGCCTTGTCCATGAGCGTGCTCCATGCAAGGGGAAATTTTCATGTGCCTGCAGCCACGCCGGTCCTGCTCAATCTTTGTATTATCACGGCAGCTGTGCTTTTTTCCAACCGGGTCACACCAAAGATTGCCGTCCTGGCGTTTGGGGTAACCACAGGCGGCATTGTTCAGCTTGCCTTTCAAATACCAAGCCTTGCAAAGATAGGGATGTTTAATTTCAAAGCCTTTGTCCGGGTGCATCCCCATGTGAAAAAAGCCTTTATTACCCTTGGCCCTTCCATGATCGGGGCTGCGGCGTTTCAGATCAATGTGCTGGTGGCAGGACTTACCGCTTCAAAGCTTGATCCGGGTTCGGTCTCTTATCTTAATTATGCCGAACGTCTGGTGCAGTTTCCTTTGGCTTTGGTGGCCTCTCCCGTTGCCACGGTTTTATTACCCATGCTCTGTGCAAGGGCTGGTACGCGTTGCCTGGAAACCGAAAAACATACCGGGTCGGTGCCTGAGTTTAATTTTTTTGAAGACACACCGGATGTAAGCCGTTTGTTTGAGACGGGTGTACGTATGGTTTTTTTTTTAATTATTCCTGCAACAGCCGGCATTATCGCCCTAAACCGTCCCATTATCTTGTTTCTGTTCGGCAGGGGGGCTTTTGATCTGACAGCGGTGGCTCAGACCGGCCAGTGTCTTGTCTTTCTGGTTCTTGGACTTTGGGCTGCTGCCGGAACCCGGCTTTTTGTGGCGTTCCACTATGCGTTGTCCAATACCCGGCAGCCGTTCATGGCAGGCGTTGTGTCCATTGGGTGCAATGTTTTGCTGTGCCGGTTTCTTGCGCCCGGCATGGGGGTGACAGGGCTTAGTCTATCTGTATCCCTGTCTGCTGTGGCCGGATTTATCCTGCTTGCCGCATCCGGGCCTTTGGCCATTCGAGGCAGAGCCGTACTGGTTTGCGCTTGCAGAGCGGTTTTCATGTCTGTTATAATGTTTCTTCTGGTTCGATGGATATGGGGCTTCTGGTCGGATTGTTCCCGGATAATTCAGGCGGCAGGTCTTGTTATCAGCATCAGTGCCGGGGCCTGCTGCTACTTGTTGGGGGCTCGCCTTACAGCGAACCCGGAAATGGCAATGCTCACAAGGATTTTTTTTAAACAAAAATGACCCGCATGGAAAAAATATGCTTTTACCTGGCCATGGGAGGGGCGGTCATCCTTTTATTTATGTTTTTCTTTTCCACAAGAGGGGTCATGGATTATAATCGGCTTAAATCCAGACAGGAGCAGCTTGAAGCCCAGGCGGCCATTGCCGATAGTCAAAATTCAAAAATGGAAAAAGAGATACTGAGACTTAAAACCGATCTTGAATATATTAAGCACCTGGCCAAACATGAGCACGAAATGGCTGACCAGGATGAACTGGTGTTCAAGGAAAAACCCTGAAATCAAGGATCTGAAAAGGGATATATTCAAAAACATTAAAGCCCGGCTATGATTTTTAAACGAGATATTATAGGATGCTTTTTTCTTTTAAGCTTCTGTGTGATGCTGAGCCTTGGCGTTAATGCGCTGTCTCCCAACGGTATTGCCCTTAGGGGGCAGTGGAATCCGGATCAGGGTGTGGTCATGGCCGGGGCGAACAAGGCCCATGCCATTGATGTTCTCCAGATCAACAATCCCCTCAAAGTTAAACGACTGATAGAATCCGGTACAATGATCGTACTCGATGTCCGAGGTCCAGAAATTTATGACCTGGGACATATTCCGGGGGCATTGAATTTCCCTTTGGATGATTTTGAAAAAGAGAAAAAAGAACTGTTGTCCCAAATAACCCCTGACGATGAGATTCTTGTGTATTGTGCCGGTGTGACCTGCCACGATTCCCATACCTTTGCCACCCGTTTGGTTAAAATGGGCTTTGCCCATGTGGGGGTTTATGTCGGCGGGTTTGCTGAATGGGAGGAAATGGGATTTGATGTGGCTACCCAAGGCATTGAGCCATGAGTAATCTGTGTCGTTTCAAATTCAAGAATCCTGCTCATCTGTTATCCATGGATTTTGGCCGGCAAGCAGGCATAATTGAATGGGGCCTGCGTCTGTTTCTAGGGTGCACCTTTATTTTTGCTTCCTGGCACAAAATCGTGTCACCGGATCAATTTGCCACCATTTTGTACGGCTATGCCGTCTTTCCCCATCAGTTTATTAATGTAATAGCCATTGTTATGCCCTTTGTGGAGCTTGTCTGCGGTATTACCCTGGTAACCGGTTTACTCAAACGTTCGGGCCTGTTATTGATTAATGCCATGCTGGTGGGCTTTATTTTTCTGATCAGCTTCAATCTCATACGGGGCCATGAATTTGACTGCGGATGCTTTTCACTGGGGGACAGCAAAGGAACCTGGTCCTCAGTCTGGCTGCTTGTCAGGGATCTTGCGATGCTCGGGGCAGGGGTTTATCTTTTCAGGCTGTTCGGGAGATTCGAAAAAAAATAAGGATTATGGTTTAGGCTTGAAATAACAGACCAAAATGGTATTAAGAGGCAATGGCATCTCTTTTTAGGAGTCAAAAAAATGGAAAACAATAAAACACGTGAAGTCAAAATTTTTCCCCGGGACATAAACACAAATCAGAAAAAAAGCGAACCCGGGGGATCTGTCATAGAACCTGGCGGATCATTGTTGAAAAAAAATGAATTCACCATGATTCTTATAGCTGCCCTGGTGGTCACGGCTCTGGTTTTTTTCTTTTTTTTCAGGGGATCATCCAAGCCCCAGGCTGTTGAACAGGCGCCTGAGCCTGTACCAACCAACGAAACAGATCAGGTCGTCCAGGGGTTTGAGGATCGCATCTCCGCCCTTGAGGTCTCTTTGGCAAAACTTGCCTCTTCTTCGATTCAGAATAAAAAGCAAGTCCCATCACGGGCCGTGTCCGCGCTTGATGCACGGATTACACGAATTGAAAAGGAAGTAAACCTAACGCTTGCCACCCTGGTTGAACGTGTGGACAAATTTGAAGGCCGGTTAAACAAATTGGCTGTTGTTGCCTCGACGCCACCGGTTAAATCTGGTGTCAAACCCAAAGTTCGAGCAAAGAAGCCTGCTGTAGCTGCACAGACACCCTCCGCGCCTGAGAAAAAAGTTGAACAACCCAAAAAGACCGGCCAGTTTCATACGGTTCAAAAGGGTGAAACCCTGTGGTCGATTTCCCAGAAATATAAAACTACGGTGGCCGCGATATGCAAACTGAATAATCTGACACCTGAAGATCAGATATATTCCGGGAGTAAGTTATTAGTCAAATAGAAACAGATTTTGCAGCCCTGATAAAGGCTTTGACCTTTGAAATATCCTTGATTCCCTTTGCTTTTTCCACACCCGAGGATACATCTACGGCATGGGGACGAATCCTTGAAATTGCATCTGCCACATTTTCACAGGTTAGCCCGCCGGCCAGCATTAAACGCACCTTTTTTGCCATTTCAAGGGCCTGGCCGTAATCCCAGGTTTCTGCATTTCCCCCGGGAAGTATGCCTTTGCCATACTCGGCCAGACAAAAATCAGCGGATTGGTATTTTTCTGTTTCACAAAGCTTGGGATGCCTTGCTGCAAAAAAGGCTTTGGTCACCACAAGGTTCTGATCTGATAATCGTGCGGCAAGTTCAGGGGGTTCTGCACCATGCAACTGTACCATCTGGAGCCCGCAGGCAGAAACGGTCTTCATAATCGTGTCGTAGGTCTCGTTAACAAATACCCCGCAAGCCGGCACGTTCCGGGGAAGGGCCCGGACAATTTCCCGGGCTTGGGACAAACTTATATGCCGGGGGCTTTTTTCAAAAAAGATCAGCCCGATGATATCTGCACCTGCCTTGACGCAGTCAAGCGCATTGTCCACAAGGGTCAGGCCGCATATTTTTACAAGTACGCAAGGCCCTTGGCCGGGTATTTGGCGGCTGGATCTGGATACGGAAAATTGCGCCATGGCGGTTATTCGTCCTCTTTTTTGATGCCGATAAGGGTCATGATAAATTGGGCTGGATCTTTTGACCGGACAATACTTTCTCCCACCAGGAAGTTGAAAATACGGTTTTCAATGCCGGCTTCAATGCCGGGGCGCCCGGAAATGCCCGAGGCTTCCACGGGAATGATTTCATCTGGAAAGATTTTTGCCACCCGCCTTGCCACAGTTGTGTCCACCTCAAGGGTGGCCAGATTTCTGTTGTTAATGCCCACCACCCGGGCACCAGCGTTATACGCCTGTTCAAATTCAAACTCTGAATTAATCTCCACCAGGGGCTCCATGCCAAGTTCCCGAGTTATGTGGGTCAGTTCGGCCTGCTGGGCCGCATCAAGCAGGGTGGTGATCAGCAGAACAGCCGAAGCCCCTGCCTTTTTGGCCTCATAAATCTGGTATTCGGAAAAGATAAAATCCTTTCGAAGTACGGGCAGGTCCGTGTTTTTGCATACAAGTTCAAGATCGGACAAAGTGCCTTTAAAGTACTTTGATTCCGTGAGTACAGAGATGGCCCTTGCTTTGCCTTTGGTGTAGGCCCTGGCATAAGCGGCCACGTCAAGATCAATCCTGATATCTCCCTTGGAGGGCGATGCTTTTTTGACCTCGGCAATGATACCCACCGCCTCACGGGTTGAGGCTGCCATTGCATCTGCAAAAGAGGCCGGGGCCGGCGTGTGTTCTGCATCATGGCGAATGGCGGTTAAGGGAAGTTTGCTTTTGGCTTGATTTATTTCCTCTTTCTTGACTTCAATAACAGTTTTAAGAAATCCTTTCATTTATCACCCTTTCGGTTTAACCGTTTTCTTTGGTATATGCGGCCAGTTGTTCAAGTTTGTCCATGGCCGCCCCTGTTTCAATGGATTCCAAAGCCATTTCGATACCCTTTTCAATGGTGGGGGCAGCATCTGCGGCCACAAGACCGGCGCCTGCATTGAGCAGGACAATATTTTGCTTCGGGCCCTTTTCCCCGGACAAAACGGCCCGGGTAATGGCGGCATTGTGTTTTGTATCCCCCCCTTTAAGATCTTTGGGGTCTGCGTATTCGTCAAAATAGGTTAAGGGATCCACATCATAGGTTTTAATCATGCCGGCGTTGAGTTCCGTCACCCGGGTGAGTCCTGTGGTGGTCATCTCATCCATGCCGTCATGGCCGTGAACCACAAAGGCTTTTTCCACACCCAGCAGGTTTAATGCCTTTCCAAACATTTCCGTTAATTGCGGTGCATATACACCTAAAATCTGGCAGGAGGCGGCTGCCGGGTTGGTCAATGGTCCGAGCATGTTGAAAATGCTTCTGATCTTGCATTCGGTGCGGGCTTTCATGGCGTACTTCATGGAACCGTGGTACAGCGGCGCAAACATGAAACCAAT
>QKDP01000010.1 GCA_003252055.1 Desulfobacter postgatei
GTTCAGCCACATTCAGATCAAACCCCCGGGCAATTTTTAACGTTTTCATTTCGTTTTTCCATTTTTATCACTGGGAGTGGGCAGATATAGATGTCCTTTTCAGATGGAGACCAGTTTTGAGCCCCCACCTTTTTTTAATTTTTTATTGTAGCAGATACCGGAGGAAGATCAAAGGGAGACATCACGGATCAATGGTTATACTTGATTTCGGCAGTCCCTGCACACCCTCATACATTATTTGATCATGACATTTTCGAAGTGCTACTAATAAAGGCATGGTTGTGGGTAATGACCGATTCCGAAAAGAGATTGAGGCATTAACAGGTAGGCGGGTTAAAAAAAAGGAGAGGCAGGCCGATTGGGTGGCGGAGACTTGGTGTTTAATTTTACCCCAACTATCCAGCAAAGCGGCTTCCTTCCGAAGCACCGTCACCGATACCCCGTTGCACTACCGCTACGCCCTTCGCCTCCATCCGGCTGGGCCTAAGACTTGTCAAATGTTTGCAAATCCATTACATTTGACTCACTTTTAAGAACACGTGCCGTGCCCGGCACACACAAAAACTTGATCATTGAGATTAAGGAAAATGTCATGACACTTCCCTTGGACCCCGCTCTACTTGCAAGACTTCAATTTGCCTTTACCATATCGTTTCATATACTGTTTCCAGCCTTTACCATAGGCCTTGCAAGCTGGCTGGCTGTGGTGGAATGGCGATGGCTTAAAACCGGCGATGAGACGTACAGGGATGTTTACCGGATGTGGGTAAAGATATTTGCCGTGACCTTCGGTATGGGCGTTGTCTCCGGTATAGTTCTTTCCTACCAGTTCGGCACAAACTGGTCCGTCTTTGCCGATAAAGTCGGCAATGTCTTGGGCCCTCTTCTGGGGTTTGAAGTACTGACCGCTTTTTTCCTGGAAGCCTCTTTTCTGGGAATCATGCTGTTTGGATGGAACCGCGTCAGCCCCAAAATGCATTTTTCCGCCACAGTGATTGTGGCCTCAGGAACCCTGGTCTCCGCTTTTTGGATCCTGTCAGCTAATTCCTGGATGCAGACCCCCCAGGGATTCTTTATAGGCAATGACGGCCTTTTCTATCCCCTCAACTGGCCGGCCATTATTTTTAATTCATCCTTTCCCTATCGCATGATCCATATGGTGATTGCGGCATACTTGACAACGGCCTTTGCCGTGAGCGGGGTCGGCGCCTTTTATCTGTATCGTAAAAAATTCACTAACCAGGCAAAGGTCATGTTCGGCATGGCCATGCTCATGGCGGTATTTGTTGCGCCGCTCCAACTCCTATTCGGAGACCTTCACGGCCTGAACACGTTCAAGGAACAGCCGGTCAAGGTGGCCGCCATGGAGGGCCTGTGGGAAACCCAGAAGGGTGCGCCGCTGGTATTGTTCGGCTGGCCGGATGAACAGATGGAAGCCACCCGGTTTGCCGTTGAAATCCCTAAAATGTCCAGTCTTATTCTCACCCATCACCCGAACGGAGAGGTCAGAGGCTTAAAAGAATGGCCGGAAGACCGCCGACCACCGGTTGCGCCTGTTTTCTGGTCCTTCCGGATCATGGTGGGTGTGGGTATGATGATGATTCTGACCGGAGTTTTTGCCCTTTTTCTGTATTTGAGAAAGCGCCTGTTTGACTCCCCGTGGTTTCACCGCTGGTGTATGCTGATGACGCCGGCCGGGTTTATTGCGGTTCTTTCAGGATGGTTTGTAACGGAAATAGGCCGCCAGCCGTATATCGTATTTAACTCTCTTTTAACGTCTGAATCCATATCCCCGGTGGCAGGTATCCATGTCAGTCTTTCGCTGCTTGCCTTTATCATCATTTATGGTTTAGTGTTTGGTGCCGGCATTTATTATATCTTCCGCCTTGTCCAAAAAGGACCGGTTCCCGAAGCGGAAACCCCATACGGCGGCCATGGTATTGAGGCCCCACCCCTTGTTTCAGATGTTGTAACGGCAAAAGGAGAAGCCCATGTTTAGTTTTGAAGGGTTCATTGATCTGCCCCTTATCTGGTATGCATTGATCGGTACTGCCATTTTTTTATATGTTCTGCTGGATGGATTTGATCTGGGTATCGGCATCCTGTTTCCCTTTGCACCGTCTAAAAAATGTCAGGACCGCATGATGCAATCCATGGCCCCGTTCTGGGATGGGAATGAAACCTGGCTTGTGATGGGTGGTGGCGGACTTTTTGCCGCCTTTCCCCTTGCCTACGCCATTTTGATGCCGGCGTTCTACATTCCCGTCATCTTGATGCTCCTGGGTCTGATTTTAAGGGGGGTTTCCTTTGAATTCAGGTTCAAGGCCCACAAGCGATCCAAAAAGCGCTGGGGCTATGTTTTCCATTTGGGTTCCCTGGTTGCCACACTCACCCAGGGAATGATACTGGGCGCTTTTGTCCAGGGAGTCAGCATCAGCGGAAGAACGTTCAGCGGCGGCCCCTTTGACTGGCTCAATGCTTTCAGTGTCATGACCGGGGTTGCCTTGGTGGCCGGTTATGCCCTCCTGGGTGCTACCTGGCTGATTATGAAAACCGAAGATGTGACCCAGGAGTGGGCTCGTAAATGCACCGGATATCTGTTCTGGCATGTGGCCTTTTTCATGGGTCTGGTAAGCCTTTGCATGCCGATCATGGATACGAGAATCCGAGAGTTGTGGTTCGATCCGGTCAATTTCATTTTTCTCAGTGTCATGCCGGGCTCGTGCATGATCCTGTTTTGGATGCTGTGGCGGGATCTTCGCCACAAAAATGAATACCGGCCTTTTTTCCTGATTCAGGGAATTTTTCTGATGAATTACATCGGCATCGGCGTCAGCACCTGGCCCTGGCTGGTGCCCTACCGGGTGACCTTTCGCCATGCAGCGGCCACACCGGCATCACAGTCTCTCCTGCTGATAGGGGCAGTGATCATGTTGCCGGTTGTGCTTGCCTATACCGGTTATTGTTACTGGATATTCCGGGGTAAGAGTTCCCATGAAACCTCCTACTGACAGCCTCAAACAATGGCTCTGGTTTGCGGTGCTCTGGTGCGGCGGACTGCTGTCTGTTGCCCTGATTGCCGCCATTACCCGCTGGGTTGTCCGGCTGTGAAAAAAATTCTTTTTGAAAGGATATAAAATGAGTTCCTTGAAACGCCGTCAATTTTTAAAAACCCTGTCTTTAACGCCTTTATCCCTGTCTTTATTTCTCCCTGCTGCCAACGCATTGGATTGTAATGTAATGCATCCCTTGATGCCGCCGCAAACTCACTTCCAAGGACAATGTCCGGTTTGCGGTATGGTTCGGCCAATGTGGGCGCGAACCTGGATCAGGTTTAAGCCTCTTCAGGGGGTAGAACAGGTCTGCTCTTTTCATTGTCTGGCCGACTGGATTATAAAAGCAGGCCAGAACCCAACCGATATTATGCTCGCGGTGTATCACCAACCCGAAAAGATGATACCTGCAGACAAAGCGTTTGTCGTTCTGGGGTCGACTGCGGCAGGCACCATGAGTCCGGTTTCCAAAATCGTGTTTGATGACAAGACCAAGGCCGCTGAATTTGCTGAGCACTGCGGTGGTGAAGTCGTTGATTTCCCGGGCGCGCTTGCTGCGGCCAAATCCAGCGTCTTAAAAGAAAACAAGATGGTCAAGGCCCGGCAGCTTAAAAAGGGCAAGATCGTTGAACCGTCCGAGACAGACAGATGTCCGGTCTGCAATATGGTTCCGGCCCGCTACCCCTACGGCAAATGTCAGATACAAATAAAAAGCGGGAAAACGTTTCACTTCTGCTCGACCCAGTGTTTATTCGCATTTATGGGAAAGCAGTCCCTATATGTGGATACGCCGGTGGAACCTTTTTTAATTTGGGTGGTGGATCGCAATTCCGGCATGTGGACCAGTGGCCGAACCGCATTTTATGTGATCGGATCTTCAAAGGTATTCGGCCCCATGGGGTATGAAGCGTTTCCCTTTAACTCAATCGCTGAAGCATCAGCATTTGCTGCTGAAAACGGTGGCACTGCCGTCGGCTATGGTGGGGTCAGCGTTGAAAAAATTGTGCCGGGGTGGCGGTATCCTCCCAAGGTCGTCAAAACAACTGAATGATCAAAAAAGGGCTGCAATCCCATCCAGAAGAAGAGATGCGGCCATGCCGATCATGAGCATGCCGGAAAAAAGATCAAAGTGCCGCCGGTAACGGCGAGCGATGACAGAGGCTCCCGTACCCAGAAGCAGCAGTCCCGGCAGTGTTCCCAGACCAAATGCAAGCAGAAACAATCCGCCCTCCATTGGCCGGCTGGCAGCCAATGCCCTTGAAAAGGCCGCAAAGGACAGGCCACACGGAATGAAGCCCATAAACATTCCGGTAATGACCATTAACCAGCGATCGGATCTTTGAAAGGCTGAACGTACAATAAAGCGGTAACCCGGTATTATCTGGGGATTCGATATGATAAGCCATTCAGATTGCCCCAGGATGCCCAGCTGGCCAAGGCCAAAGAGGGCCAGAAAGATGCCTGCCAGCAAAGAAAAAACCAATTGTATGCGGGCCAGGGTTGCCAGGTAGCCGAGACCTGTAACCGAGGCAAATTTTGCCAGTGCCAGACCAAGACTTCCTAGGAGGACACCAATGCCCGTGTAGGTTATAATCCGGCCGGCATGGTAACATAGATGGGAATCGAATTTTCCTGATTTACCGGGAAAAGCAAGGACAAGCGGACCACACATGCCAAGGCAATGGCCTGTTCCGGAAAGGCCCAGCAAAAA
>QKDP01000137.1 GCA_003252055.1 Desulfobacter postgatei
CCAAAAATAATCCCGATCCCCCCAAATATAAACGATAACATTGAGGTTTCCAGTAAAAACATTTTCCCCACAAAACTTTTCCTGGCCCCTATGGCCCTCATGGTGCCGATTTCAGGGATCCGTTCCATTGAAGCCATACTCAACGTGTTTATAATAATGATAACGGCCACAAAAAAAATAAAAGAAACAAACACATTCAATGCAATTCTAAAAAAAAGCGAAATATCAGATATAAAGCCCACGGCATCTTTCCAGGATATTGCCCGGGCCTCGATATTTTCCAATTGGAATTGACGGTTGAGAGACAGAAGAACATCATTTAGGGCGTCTTTGGACCGTAACTTTACAAACACCAGATTATAGGCCTGCTCATTTGTTCTTATGGTATTATCTTTAGTAGCGACTTCCCCTTTTAATGTATCCGTGCCAAGATCTTTTTCTAAGTCTGCCGTTTCCAAGGATTCCCCTTCAGAAAAAAAGTCATCGTATGCATCCGAAGGTGCATTCAAAATGGATAAATTTTCCTTTGATATTGCTTTACGGCTATCTGCATGGGTCACATATTCAAAGCATTCCCTGAAAGATTCCAGGTCAATGATATTAAAATCTTTAAAAAGAGAATTCAATGTATTGAACTCAAAAATGCCCTTTACATTTGCTAACACATCAAGGGCGCTGTTGTCATCCCCTATACCCATTAACACAAGGCTGGAACCCTTTTCCAACAAATCAGATCCCCGGGCAACCGGCACCTCAATGGGCACCGTTGAAGAAATCCCCTGTGGAATTATCCAAAAATTTTCCGAATCGTAAATTTTTTTACGGCTGTACGAATTAATAAGAATTCCTTTTTCATTGTTTTTGAGCTCATCTCCTTCGATAATATGCAGATTATTGTTGAACATTGCTTTGTATTTTGGAAGATCCACCCCTAAAAGCGTCGTTAACATCATTGATTCCACAGGCTTTTTTTGGGCACCGATGTTCAAGATTATGGCAAGCCCTTTTGTGGCCGGTAAAAAAGAACTAATTTCTCTGTTTTTGCTTATTATCTGTTCAACGGCACTGTAGTTCTTAATAATTTTTAAGACCGATGGATTAAATAACGGTTTATTATTTTTTTGATCTGAAGAAACAATGATGATATGCCCTGACCAGTGATTTGCAATGTTGGTTTCCAAACCTTCATCCATTCCGGAGATAACACCGTTCCCCATTACCATTACCAGCGCACCGACAAATATAATGGCCCCAACGACAAGATTCCTTCCTTTGTGTCGCAACAGATTTCTAAAGGCAATGATTGCAATCAGCTTCATTTTATCCTGTTATTTTCCCGTCTTTTATGCCTACCGTGCGATCCGCATACTTCAGTACTTCAGGATCATGTGTTGAAAACATAAATGTGGTTTTCTCTTTTTTATTAATTGATTTCATTAATCCAAGGATTGAATTTCCAGTTTCAGAATCCAGATTAGCCGTTGGTTCATCAGCAAGAACAATGGCTGGGTTTGTCACTAGAGATCGGGCAATGGCAACTCGCTGCCGCTGCCCCCCCGATAATTCATCCGGTTTGTGTTTAACGTAATCGGTCAACCCGACCTGCTCAATAAGAGAATAAACTCGATCGTTCATCGCTTTCTTTGCAAGTTTGTTTAAAAGAAGAAGAGGAAACTCGATATTTTCAAATACATTCAGCACCGGAATCAGATTAAAGGTCTGAAAAATAAAACCGATCTTTTTCAGCCTTAAATCGGTGAGTTCATTATCGCTCAGGCCGGTTACCTCAATACCGTTAATCTTAACACTTCCTGAAGTAACCGTATCTATGCAACCGATAATATTTAGAAGTGTGGTCTTGCCACTGCCGGACGTGCCGACGATGGAAAGCAGTTCACCCTCTTCAACGGTCAGATTAATCCCTCTCAAGGCTTCAATTTTGGCATTCCCCAATTGGTAATTCTTTGTAACTTCAGTAATTTCAATTTGTTTCATCTACACGTCTCGCCCCTGTCAATACATCCACTCGTCAGCTCAAGCCAATAAGAAGCACCCTGTTTCGTAAAAAACAACAACATGCTTCAACGCCAATCATTTATCTTTCAATGACGCTTCCTCGATCTTTTTTGACAGCAGACCAATCAAACTGTCATTCAACAGATCACCATTCATCCCAGGTATCCGGATCACATCCCCATTCACAGCTCGATAGGATGTTACAACGGCGGCACCCCATTCGCCCTGGCACACACAAGAAATTTCAAAGGTCTCACCTGATGGCCCGACCGCTTCACATTTTTCGAACGTTTCATAGTTTTTCAATGAAATTTCATTCGGATACACAGGACTCACCCCCTGGTTGAAGAGCATATGCTTTACGGCATCTTTTACAACAATAAGGGAGGTCAGCCATTTACGCTTCTCTTTAGGGGCAATGCGATCATGCAAATTTTTTTCAAACTCTGTGCAATACCGCTTGCTGATAAAAAACGAACCACTGGCCGTTTTATTTTCATACCTGTATATGAATACCCCATTCTTTTCAACAGAGGAGAGTATTTTGGTTCCCGGATGTCTCAACATGGAGTATAGGGTATTATCGATTTCAAACCGTTTACTCCGCCAATGTGTGACGGTTGCCCAGAGATGTCCGGCCACAAATAATTCCATATCTGACGTGGTGGCATTTTTTTCAACGGGATGACATTTGACCTTGCATTCAACTTTCTCGCCATGGGCCGGTGGATCTGAAAAAAATCGAATCTTCCCGATGTCCATGGGAAGGGCGACTTTATTAACCTCTGCCGTAAACATCAACCATACGCAAAAAAGCTGCCCGGCATTATCAAGTAACGAACCTCGTCCTTCAGCAGATGTTATTGTACCACAAATACCATTATCCGCCATGGGGCCAATTTCCGTAACCCCCTGGTATGCAGGACCGTGAAACATCCACCGGTCATTATATAAATGTTCGACCGTTATGGGCGCACTTCGTTTATTTATAAAATGATATGGTTCCGGTTTTGGTGCGTCAGGATAACAGTCAGAAACGCAGGCAATTCCTGTAACATATCCTTTGGCGGTTATCCTGATTTTATCCAACCCAACATATTCGGCTTCAATCTCAAGTTTCAGGGGGGTAGTGACATCCATCCATGTAAACGCCTGGATTTTTTCAATGGATACCACCTTTTTACCCGGTGCCATTTTCTGGGCATATTCACGTATAATGTCGACGGACATAGTCATGGGAACGCACGGAAATTTTTCATAAAGGTTGGTGCATGATTCCGATTGCGGAAATAAAGAGTGATCTATCAACCATGGACATGTCTTTACTGAAAGATCCAGTTCAAAGGTCTTTTTCTTAATCGGCAATTCCGGATCGCGCTTCGTTGATGTCCCACCGCCCTCAACACTACCGGGCATTGTCTGCCAGCAATCAATAACATTCTCCTGCATCAAAGCAATTCCACTCATCGTTTCCTGGAATGCGTTGATGACAGGATGATTATTATCTTTGATAGTAACCTCTTTCGACACGAAATTGCCGGTATGGGGGATATCAAGGGGCGTTTTAAAACGAACCATCGGGACACCGAGCTTCAGCGTCATCTCCCGGGCATTCACACCGGCGCTTGCCGCCGCCGGGGCATCCACCATCCCTAATGCGGCTAAATCGGCTTCCATGCCTTCAATAAAACAGGCCGCAAGTGCCCTGCGTAACTGCTGCATGCCGGTCTTTCTGGCCGTATTTGTATCAACGGCGGAAAACGCCTTTCCTTTTAAAGTGTCCTGAACAAATCCTGACAGGCGGCCGGCACCAATTTGAATAAAAACGCGGTTTCCCTCTTGATACAGTTTCAGAATCAATTCTCTGAAACGAACCGGTTTGATAAGGTGGTCAATAAACAACCGATCTAATTCTTTTCTATCAACGGGATAGGGGCTACAGGTCGTCGCCGACCACAAAGGGATGTTCCTGGGGTGATACGTCAATTTTTTTCCCATATTTTCTTTGTAGCGATTAAGAAAATCGGCAAACAGCGGAGAGTGAAATCCAGATCTGAAAGAAAGTTTCTGGCACAGGATGCCCTTTTTTTCCATCCTCTCAACGGTGATATCAATGGAGGCATCTTTTCCACACAAGATGACCTGATGGGGACAATTGTCATTGCTCACACCAATATCATCAAGGTCCGCAATAAAGGATTCTGCCGTATGGATATCACATCCTGTTGCGGCAAATGCTACATCCGGCATCTCCAGCAAATCTGCTGTCAGGCCCTGGATAAAGCCACCAAGCTCCCTTGAATCAACAATTCCCGTTGCAATCATCCCTGACCACTCTCCAATGCTGTGGCCGGCAACCACATCAGGTTTTACCCCCAAGCCGGTTAAAATTTCATAAAGGAAATGGTTGCTACGGATAATATCAAGGCTTGTCTTCCCAAGACCGGTCAGGATCGATTCATATTCAGGCAGAGGCTTATTAAAAAAAGCCTCAACATCTTTCAATTTGGGCTCAGATAAATTATCCACTCCCGGAAATAAAAAGGCCACTTTCCCGCCTTTTTCTAAAAGCCCGTCGGATGAATAGTAGATATCCCCACGCCCTCTCCAGGGCGATCCGATTTGGATAATTTTCTTTGCTTTATCCAATTTTTTTGCATCCGGTTCAAACACAACCAGCCGGTACGGCCCCCCCATGAGCGTGGTTTTCTTTTCTGCCAATGCATCTAATAAAGATTGCTGGCTCCACGCACTGATCAAAAGAACGGTTTCTTTTTGCGATTCAGTCCCTCTTGATAAGCTTTTATGAGATAAAACGGAAATTTCCTTTTCATGCTCAGACATAACAACATGGGCATTAATGCCGCCAAAACCAAAGGCATTCACACCTGCTATCCGTGGGAACCCCTCAAAATCCCAGTCTTCCGCTTTATCCGGAATCCTGAAGCCGGTTTTATGGATAGCGTTATGGGGCCGGGAGCAGTGGAGGGATGGAAATATCTTTTTATGATAAAGAGACAAGGATGTTTTAATGACGCCGGCAATGCCTGCTGCCGGCATACAATGTCCGATCATGGACTTTACAGAACCCAGGCCCACTTTTCTGCCTATTTCAGGCAAGTTGGTAAAAAATTGGGATAGGGTATTAAGCTCTGAAGTGTCCCCGGTGGGGGCACCGGTTCCATGACCTTCGATATAGCCGATGTGGTCCGGTTTTAACCCGGACATTTTCCAGGCATTTTCCAAAGCCGCTATCTGACCGTTAACACTTGGCTGCATCAAGCTGGATGATTTGCCATCACTTGAGACACCAATTCCGTTAATGACGGCGTATATCCTATCACCGTCATTCACCGCGTCTTCATAGCGTTTGAGGACAACGACCCCGACCCCTTCCCCGATCAATACGCCATCCGCATCTGCATCAAATGGTTTTATTTTACATGTTTTAGAAAGAATGCCAAGCTGGGTAAATACACTCCAAAAGACCTCCGTCTGGCAAACATGAACCCCACCGGCAAGCATCAAATCGCATTGTTTAGATTGAAGGGTTTTAACCGCCTGATCAATGGCAATCAGAGAACTTGCACATGCGGCATCAATGGTATAGGCCGGGCCATGTAAATCCAGACGGTTGGCTACGCGGGATGCCGTCAGGTTCGGCACAATGCCGATGGCCGTATCTGAACCGAAATGCCCATACCGACTCTGGAAATCCGTTTTAATCCGAGCGATTTCCTTGTCGGAGATGTCAGGAATCAAGGTTTTCAAACCCGCCACCAGTTGTTGCGCCGTTCTGACACGCTGCTCCAGTTTTGACCACTCGGCGCCGATATAATTGCCTCTTCCAATAATGATCCCTGTTCGCTTGCCGGGGATTTTTGCCGTATCATATCCTGCGTCCATCAGCGCATCATGACTGACTTTCAACGTCAATAACTGATCCGGCTCGGCACCTTCGGCTGCAATGGGCATGATGCCGAAAAAAAGCGGGTCAAAGGTGGCATACGTGTCAATGAATCCCCCCCTATGACAATAAAACCGATCAATATCCTGGGAATTCGGATCATAGAAAACGTTTTCCCAACGGTTCTCAGGCACTTCTGTAATGGCATCATATCCTGTATTCAGGTTGGTTAAATAGGCATTGAGATCTCTGGCGCCGGGGAAAATACATGCCATACCGGTGATTGCAATTCTGCTGACTTCAGCCATCTATCACTTCTCCCTGAAGAAGCATTGAGTTGGGGATTCCAGCCATCAAAATCAGGCGTGAATCTGCTTTTTTCCCATATCTAATTTCATTCATGAACGCATCGGCCCCCCCATCGGGTGGAATCAACCCGATCCCTGCTTTGGCATAGGCTGCTTTCAACTCTTCGGACACCATTCCCTTGCCTTCCCATGGACCCCAGTTAATTGACAAAACCCGCCCTTTGACGCGCCGGTTCATTGCGCCTGCAATTTTGTCCAAAACATCATTGGCAGTAGAATAGTCAATCTGTCCTTTATTTCCGAATGCCGAGGCGATGCTGGAAAAGAATACGACAAATTTCACATCATCTTTAATAGATTTGGAAAGGACCAGGGCCGGGGTTACTTTCGTAGAAAAGACCCTTTGAAAAGATTCCGGGGATTTCTGCTTGATAAACTTGTCTTCAATGACACCCGCGCCATGGAGCACGCCGTCGATCCGTCCATGGGTTGAATAAATCTTCTGGATAAGTTCCACAAAGGAAGGTTCATCGGCAACATCCAGGGACACATACTCATAGGTGCCGCCGCTTTCTGATATGGCGTTGACGGTCTCTCGAAACTGACGCTCTGAAAGAATTTTCTTTATCCGGTCTTCAATTTCCGACAGTTTTTTATACTTTTTCTCCGCCAAAATAAATTTTCGTAATTCAGAAACAGATGAAATGCCTGAAGTTGCCTCATCCTCATCCAGCTCAGGGAATTTTGATCTGCCCACAAGCACAAATTTACACTTGTAGCGTTTTGCAAGCTTGATAATGATTTCTGATGTAATCCCTTTTGCGCCTCCCAGCGCCAGAATCACCGACTTATCACTTAATGAAAGCTCTTCGGTATCTTTTAGAAGGGGGTCATGGTGGATGTTATAAATGGTTCGCTTCCCTTTTGAATAACCAAGTTCACATACTTTGTCATCCACAAACAGTTCGTCCATGATTTGCTTAACCACCGTGTCAGGATCTTCATTCAGATTCACATCAATATATTTGCATTGGGGTTTATGCCATTCCTTGGCAAGGGTTTTAATAAAACCCGCCGTCCCCTGGTAATCTTCTTGTGACACACCTTCATTTGAAGTTTCCCCAAAATCTCCCCCCAGGCCGCTAACCCCAAATATCCACTTGACCGTATCTGGATCAATCCGTTTGATCAGCTTAAAAAAATCAATGGCGGACGTGTTGTCTTTTCCAGACAATGACCCCAAATGGATAAGCGCATCTGTTTTTCCGAGCATATCACTTTCATATGAATTTTCAAGAATCTGGACCTGAGCTCCCAGTTGCGTCAGTTTGGCAGCCAATCTCTCCGAGATTCCAATGTTATCTTTGGTTAACGTAAAAAATTTCCCATTAACCGCAATGCCGTTTATCATCGGTTCCGGGGCAGGTGCCAAGACTGGCTTGTACCGATTTAATTCAAAAAACATTTCCTCATTGTTAGGTCCCATCCCATGGGAATCTGCTGAAGAAATGGTTTCCACCGTACTGTGAGCATCGGCTGCCATTTTGTTATAAAGCCATCCGGCAATACCCTCCAGCGTTTTAATCCTTGCCAGTTCCTCCATGGTGGCTTCCGCATTCTCCTCAACATCTGAAGCAATGGGTAACCGTGCGTTCAAGCTATTCAATATTTCGATACGCTTTATTGAGTCAACGCTCAAGTCCGCTTCAAGATCCAGGGTTGAATCCAGCATCTCCGCTGGATATCCGGTTTTGTCGGCGACAATCTCAATCAGGGCCTCCAGAATCTGTTCCTTGGAAAAACCTGCGTTCACACCACTATCACTGGTTTTTGGAGCATCCTGGTTCGGCCCATCCGTTCCTTTCTTTTTTTCAAGCCAGTCAACGATGCCCTCCAGCGTTTTAATCGCTGCCAGCTCTTCCATTGCTTTCTCATCGATATCGGCATTGTCTGTTTTTAATCCTAATTGGGAGGTCACGCCGCCGATAATTTCAATTCGTTTGATAGAGTCGATACTGAGATCTGCTTCAAGGTCCAGAGACATGTCCAGCATTTCTGTGGGATAACCTGTCCTGTCTGCAACAATTTCAAGAAGCAGGTCCTTTATCGGTTTGTTGCTCAACTGCGTTGTTTTTGTTGTTTCTGGGGGTTGAGATGCCGTCCCCCTTTCTTCATGATGTGCTGCCTCCATAACAGCAGGTAGTTGGGGAGGGGCTGGCGCACGGCCCAAATATCCCAACATGACATCGCGCTGAGCCGCCATTATTTCCTTGACATTGTTCAGGTATTTAACAACAGTTTCATCACGGTTATCCCCCGTTGGCTGCCCGACGTTCAGAGGGCCCCCCTGGAATTTCAGTGGTTCCATAACCGGCCGCATTGCAGTTGAGGGTAACTGTCCCTGAAGCGGAACACTGGTATGCCCATTTAAGGACCAGACCGTCGGTTTTAACTGATACTGTTCAGGATGATCAAAGTTCAGGGCTACAACCTGTCTGTCTTCAAACAGTGATTGGAACTTCAACGTCCTTCCGGTGGCAACATATTGAGCAAGGGCGGACAACAGGGACCGAATACCATTTTGGCCTTTTTTATCCGTATTAATTGCCACATGACTTTTGTCTATGGTATCAAGGAGAAGGCCCGTTAGTACAGTCCCTGCACCCACTTCAATGAATACGGTTGCCCCCTCTTTTTCCATGGCTTTAATTTGATCGACAAAACGGACCGGCTTTACAATATGTTCCGCAAGCCGCTCTTTTATTTTCTTAATCTCCTTGGGATAAGTTGCAGCTGTTGTATTTGACCACACCGGGATTAAGGGTTCATGAAAATCCACACCATCCAGAAAAGATTTATAATACGTTTCAGCTTTATGAATAAGCGAGCTATGAAATGCACAGCTAACCGGGATCAATTTTGCAATGATGCCATTGGCATTAAAATGCTCTACAATGGTTCGGATCGATTCGGTCGGACCGGAAATAACGGATTGTTTCGGGGAATTTTGATTGGCAATGACAACATCAGGGGTTTTAGCAATAATGGGTTCAATATCTTCTTTACCTGCAATAACGGCTGCCATGGCCCCCGGATCATCTTCAATGGCATCAAGCATCGACTCAGCCCTTTTTCGACTGACCCTTACCAGATCTTTCAGTTCAATGGTCCCACTGTAAACATGGGCCGGCAATTCACCATAACTGTGTCCCCCCAGCATATCCGGCTCTATACCCAGTCTTTTCAACAGCTCAGCCATTGCGATTCCAGTAATACCCAAAAGAGGCTGTGCATTAATTGTTTGTTTTACCAGGCTCTCTATTGCTGATTTTTGGCTGGAAGAAAATGCGTCTCCGGGGAAAAGAAGTTGGGACAACCCGCCTGTTTCGTCCAGAAATTGTTTTAAAAACGGGAAACTAACAAAAATATCAGACAACATACCCGGGCGTTGACTTCCCTGACCTGGGAACAAAAAAGCGACCTTACCATTTAACGGATTAACGGGATAAACGTCTTTCCCTTTAACTCCTTTTTTGAAATCTTCTAATTTTTTAAGGAGATCTTCACGATCTTCAGCGACAAGAACGACGCTCACGGGGTCTGTCTCTATGGCTAGTGTATAGGCAATATCACGAAGCCTGATATTCGACCTGACAGACAGCAATTGAAGAATCCGGTCTATTTTCTTTTCAACGTCCTGTGCACTTTTCCCACGCAATACAATCAGCTCCGCCGGCCATTCCTGACGGGATGTAAATGGAACAGATGAGGTCGTTTGATGATTTTGCATAACCACATGAAAATTAGTCCCGCCAAAGCCAAAAGAGCTGATACCTGCAGTTCTATTATCTGACAGCCAGGGACGGGCCATGCCGCTGAAAACAAACGGGCTGTTTTTTTCATCATAAAAGGAATTGGGATGCTTTAAATTAATGGTTGGCGGAAGAATCCCATGGTAAACGGACAAGGTGGACTTGATAAGCCCGGCCATACCTGCTGCGCATTTTGTATGACCAATCTGGGATTTGACGGCACTCAAAGCACAGGTTCCTGGTGTTGCGCCGGCATTGCAAAATGCCTCGGTCAAAGAAGACAATTCGGTTCTGTCGCCTACAATGGTTCCGGTCCCGTGGGCTTCAATAAGCTCTACATCCGCAGCTGAAATACCTGCCTGGGCATAGGCTCTTGTGAAGGCTTTGACTTGACCCTCTTTTCTTGGTGCCGTCAGTCCAAGGCTTTTTCCATCACTTGAACTGCCAACACCCCGAATGACACCATAAATCCTGTCTCCATCATTTATTGCATCATCATACCGCTTTAGGACCACTGCGGCAACGCCTTCCCCCATGCAGAAGCCATCGGTATCTGCATCAAAAGGACGGCTTTTATCTGAACTCGACAGGGTGAACAGGCTTGAAAACATGATGTAATCATTAATCCCGTTATGGTTCTCAGCGCCTCCGGCAACCACCATGTATGAACCGCCTGTTACCAGCTCTTTACATGCGGAATCGATTGCCACCAGTGATGAGGCACATGCCCCACTCACCGTAAAATTTTTACCGCCAAAATCCAACCGATTGGCGATTCTGCCGGCAAGTACATTCCCCAGAACACCTGGAAATGAATCCTCGGTCAGAGATGGCAAAACACGATCCAATTCTTCGGGAACATTGCCGATATACTGGGGAAGAATATTTCTCAATCCATATGCTCCGGCAAGATCCGATCCCGACTCGGTGCCAAATATGACAGAGGTATTCTCTTTATCAAAACTTTGGTCTTTATACCCAGCATCTTCGAGTGCTTCGGACGTAACTTTAAGCGCTAAAATTTGAAGGGGGTCTATGGATGCCAATGATTGGGGCGGAATACCAAATTCAAGAGGATCAAATAAAGTATCTGGAATGAATCCACCCCATTTGGTATTTGTTTTGGTTCCGGCAAGGCCGGACTTGGGATCTTTTGTGGCTGGATCATAGTAAATCTCTTTGTTCCATCGGTCATCAGGGACTTCGGTAATGAGATTTTTTGCAGATAAAATATTATTCCAGAATGCATCGCAATCCGGTGAACCAGGGTAAATACAAGACATACCGATAATGGCAATGTCAACCGGCAACAAGCCTGTTTTTTTCGGGTGTTCAGGGAGGGAAAGCTCAGAAATAAGATGGGTCGCAGCACTTGTGACGTTTTGATGAAGATCTTTAATTGTGAGTGTTGCATGCTTTAATGATGCAACCTGGCCAATCATGTAAAGGCCTTCATTTTCCTGAACCGTCTCGTCCACATCAAGAATGATACCATCCACCCATCTCTTACCCTGGGCAGCGATTTGAAGACGTCCCATGTTCATCTTTTCAAGGGATTGCCATACTTCATCCCCTTTGCCTTTTCTTTGGATCAGCTCTTTTTTTACAAGGTTGAAGTGCTTTACATAATTACTGTCAAGACATCTAACCTCATGACCGGGAGAGGTTGACAGCACATAGGTCTCCATGCCTTCCACAGCCTTTTTTTGGTACCGTTCCTTCATGGCCCCTGATTGAACGATTTCCTTTGTATATAGATAAGAGGTGCCCATCACCATTCCCACTTTTGCACCCCTTGCAACCAGAGGCGCCGCCATGACGCTGATCATTGCTGCAGACAAGGCATCATGAATCCCCCCGGCAAAAAGAACGGTCAGCTCTTCGGGTCTGTCAATGCTTAACAGCCTTTCAATCTGCATTTCCCATAAAACAAAGCTGCTCAAAGGTCCTATATGACCACCACATTCCCGTCCTTCAAATACAAATCGCCGAGCCCCGTCTTTTAAAAAGATATCTAAAAGCCCAGGGGTCGGCACATGAAGGAATGCTTTTATTCCCTCTTTCTCCATTGCCTTTGCCTGATTGGGTTTTCCGCCTGCAATAATGACATATCCCGGCTTTGCCCGGACAATATGTTCCAGCTGTTCAGAATACGTTTCCTTGGATAAAAAACCAAGCATGCCTACGCCCCATTCCATACCAGCCAAAACTTCAGCCGATTTCTCAAGAAGTGAAACAGCAGGATCTCCTGTTAGCGTAGAAAGTGCGATAAAAGGCAACCCGCCGTCCTGGGCCACTGCACGGGCAAATTCAGGGTTATCGCTAATGGATGACATGGGACCCTGAACAACTGGATATCGAATATTATTATCTTGAGCAAACAATGAATCCGGGCCAAATGGTTTTAGCATTCTGGCTTGTCTGATATGCGCATAAATGGACGTCTTAACCGCAAACACCAATTCATCTGCAGATTTGTATTTGTCATGGAATAACTTAGCAAAACCGATGTCTTGTCCCATGGGGATGAGGTTTGATTTTATATCCAGACTGCCATATTTTGCAGATATCTCCGCCGGCGTCTCAATGTCGTCTGTGTTCAGCGTATCCGGCCGGGACAACACCCTATGGCCAAGGCATACTTTTGTTTCCGTACCATCAAGTTTTTGAATTATTTTTTTTAAATCACCCGGGACACTGGATTCACGAAGCAATGCCAGTTGGCTGTCAAAAACAACACCGGCCCCGCCCCCAGCAAGGACGGCAGGAGTGGTATGAATGCCGCAGCCCCCCTGGACAAACACCGGAATCTTTAATTTGCTTTTAATCTGCTGGAATAATATGAAAGATGACTTCGGCTTGACGTTCCCCCCGCTCTCAGTCCCTTTGGCAATGACCGCCCATACACCACTTTCTTCCGCCATGACCGCCTGACCAAGATCGGTCACCTGAACCACTATTTTTTTCTCCGGGATACCTGCATACATTGGAATAGCAGAACAATCAGAAAGAATTATGGTTTCAACATTTTCCGGAATTTCTTCAGCGGCCAAAGAAACCCCAGCTGGGATACGAATTCCAAAGGAACCATTGATCCTTTTAGATAAGCTGAGCATGATATTTTTCCCAACTTCAAGCTGATAACCAATATCAAGCACAGAAAATGCCCCGGCGCGATGAAGCGAAAATGCCAATCGCTCATCGGGGTGCTCAAACGGTGTTATTGTTATTAGATTGTATCTATTCCATTCGTTCATTCGTTACTCCATCATTTCATTCAACATATCTACTCAAAGGTTTTCCCATTATAAGGCGACAAGCGTTCCCTATACCATATCCTAATTTATAAACACAGCTGATAATTCGCAATACCGCAAATTTTACTTTTAAAGTCAATTTTAAATAAAATACCCGATTTTGGACTTGATAACACCAGTCATGATTTTTCGACGTGCAAAATTTAATAAATTAATAGATTACTCAATGAAAAAGTACAAGACAAAAATTCGCTTCAACAATGACAAAACTGTAAACACTCGCTCCTTCCCCCGTCTTTTCAACTTATCATAATAAATGAAATCAGATAGTTATCTATACAAATCAGGGCGATGGAACAGCCTGAAACAAATGTCCGATCGACATATATGTTGTTGCGACGACACCGCGCAGACGACCAGACATTTTTGTATATTTTCTTTTGGGAAATAAGCATTAACCGTTTGAAATCCCGGAATATCTTTACGAGATTGAATCACCGCTCTATTTATTTCTCCAGAATAATGGTAAATATTGGGGAAAATAATAACATCGAACCCTTTTATAAAGGAGGATAAAGGCAATGACAGAGAACACAGCCCAATATGGATGGGATGCATCAATGGGTATTTCCCTGTATGATAAGATCCGGCAGGACATGAAGACATCCATGCTTAAAAAAGATACGGCCGTAAGGGATACCATGCGCCTGATTATGGGGGCGTTTCCAGAAATCACTGTTCCCATCACCCTTGAGAGCGGGAAAAAATCCACCCGGGCCAAAAAGCCGGAGGAAATCACGGATGAGGATATCCATAACATCGTCCGAAAGTTCGTCAAATCTGAAAAAACCGTGCTGGAGCTTAAAAAAGAGACTTCTTCTGATTATCTGGAACTTTTAGAATCTTACCTGCCTAAAATGGCCGCCACAGAAGAGATTGAAGCCTGGATCAAAAGCAACGTGGACTTTTCAACCATTAAAACTCCCATGCAGGCCATGGGCTCCGTTATGAAACATTTTGGGAAGCTTGCTGACGGGAATCAGGTTAAAGCCATCCTTCAGGGGATGACTGTCGAAAAATAATCTTTCATGGGTCAATCAACTTTAAATTATTACAGTCAAAATTCATTTAAAGTGGCTGAAAGGTATGAATCTGCGGATGTCACTAAACTGCATGATTTTCTTTTATCCAGCCTGAAACCAGGCGGCAGACTTCTGGAACTTGGGTGCGGTTCCGGCAGGGATGCCGCCTTTATGGTCAACCAGGGGTTCAAGGTGCTGGCGACAGATGGTTCCGCATCAATGGTGCAACAGGTAAAAACACACCACCCCGAACTTGCGGGACATGCGGTTCACTTGAAACTGCCGGATGGGCTTTCAAATGAGTTAGGGGTATTTGACGGAATATACGCTGTTGCCGTTCTGATGCATCTTTCCATGCAGGAAATTGAGAGAACAATTCGGGCCGTTAATCCTCTTCTGACAGCAAAGGGCCGATTTATATTTTCAGTCCCGGCCCGGCGGGATGAAGCCTTGACAAATGCGTTTGATTCTAAAGGCCGGCGATTCACAGCACTATCACGGGATAGGTGGAAAGATTTATGCCTTAAACACAATCTGCAAATTGTTCGGACCATGATTTCCGAAGATGGCCTGGGAAGAGACGGGATTGTTTGGATGAACTGTCTGGCAGAAAAGAGGCTTTTTATGAAATTGATGTTGCCCATAATTACGACTCCTCATTATCCACAGCAAGCCCCTCATCCCTGGCCCGTTGGGAGATATCCATCAGTTTGGCCTGTTCCTTGAGCACCTTTTTATTAGCTTCTTCAAATTTTTCCTGCAGTGCAAGCATTTCTTTAAAATGCTTCAACAGGTTCGGGTCATTGAGCTGCATGTCATCGGCATCTTTGATAAAGTCCGTGGCGGATTTTGCGGCCTGCAGGACCCCTTTTTTCGCGGCCTGGACCCTTTTTTCCGCATGCTTGAGTTCATCAAACAAAAGCGCCAGTTCACCGGCCCGACCCTCTTCCGGGGATGAATCCAGTTCAATTTTCTGGGCTGCCATGACCATGGCAACCGTTTTCAGGCCCGATAGAAGCTGGTTTGCCGGCAGGTCACCAAACATCAGAACATCATCTTTTTTCAGGGACACAGGGATAAAAACCAGGTCTGTCTCCTGGGATGTTTTTAAAAACACCTTTTCATTGATTCCAAGGATAATCTTGGGTTCGGCCTGGATACGGAACTCATCCAGCGTATCGGAAAGCATCTGCATAATCTGCTCGTTGTCCCGGTCCAGATAACAAGCTAAAAGCCGGATTTTTGCGCCTTCCCAATAGCTGCCTTTTGTGATCAGATAGGCAAGAAGAAGCATAAGCCGGCTGGTGTCGTCATCCTTCCACCAGACATCAATGGTTCTGTGTTTGCCGGGGTTTTCAGCGGCCAGGTGCAAATTTTTCTGATCCAAAAGAATGATATTGCACCCGGACTGAACTGCCGGCCGTATCAACTCCCGGTAATTGTGAAACTGGGCAGGGTCATCACTCTTGACATCCTGCTCATTCCAGCTCATGAGCACGGTATTTGCCCTGACCGGCCCAAGGCCAAAGCTCTGGCACAGCACGGACAGGCCGTTGGCCGCATACTCCGAAGAGAGTACACGGAAAAATGCTGAACTTTCTTTCTCGGAAATGATCCGGGCCAGATCCTTTTCCGCCTCTGCTTTCAGTTTTACGGCACGGTATCCCCGGGCCTGGAGAATCCGTACGGCTGTTGTAATACCGCTTTTTCCCTCGATCAGAGAAGAGAAATCCAGTAACTGCTTCATATGTTCTTCGTTATTGGACAATACAAGAACATAGGGTCGCCAGTCCCTTGGGTGCTCGGGATCCTTTTGTGCACCCATCAGATTGTCTCTGACCAGTTTAAGATGGTAGGAGCGCCGGCTGTCCGCCCACCTGGCAGGGGCAGATACCCGTTTGAGATACTGGAAAATGGCAAATAAAATGGCCACGGCAGCAATGCCGGTTTTAAAATCAATGGCCAGCATCACGCCCAGGCAGATCAACGCGCCCACAAGGCTGATCTTTTTGCTGTACCACCTGAACCGGGGCCTGAAAGACGGGGTCTCGGCAGATGCCTCAAAATAGGTGGCATAGTTGAGCAGGCCGTAGGATATCAGGAAAAACATGGAGACCACCCCTGCAATCAGGTCCAGCCGACCCATGAAAACGGTTGCCACAGCAATCCCGAATGAGAGCAGCACCCCCCGGCGGGGATTACCGGACGGCCCATAGCCCTTGGCAAAAGGCGCAAGAAAAGAAAATATCCTGTCCGATGCCAGGGACTTCAAAATCCTGGGTGCGCCGAGAAACGAGGCCATGGCTGAAGAGAGGGTGGCGGCAATAACACCGGCATTGATCAGCCAGCCATACAGGGAAACCTGTTTCATGGCCCCATAGTCGCTGACAAGGGTTTTCAAAGGTGTGGAAGCGGCAAACACGACAGCCACGGAAAAATAGACCAGTATAGAAAGAAAGACCGCGGCAAAGGTCCCTGTGGGCAGGCTTTTACCCGGATCTTCAAGATCGCCGGACATGCTCACACCCTGGGTAAACCCGGTCACTGCCGGGAAAAACAGGGCAAAAAGAATCCAGAAAGAAGCCGTGCCTTCCCCGGCAACCCAGTTCTCCATCAAAAGCCCGGTGTTCCACTGCCGGATACCGCCAATGTAAAAGGATAAAAGGGCTAGGGCCAGAAACACCATGACCACATACTGGAACTTGGTGGCCAGGTCCGCGCCGATCCATGCCAGCAGAAAAAGAAACAGCAGCGCCCACCACATATCCTAAACGCAGGAAAAGAATGATCCCGAGAATGGTCAAGATACTTGGCGTAAAAACACCGGCAAAAGTGCCCAGCCGGCCGGAAACGGCCTCATTGCTATCTGATGACATGGATTTTTCCTTATTAATGATACGCGGGTGAATAACCGAAACAACGGTTCCCGGTCATTGCGGGACGTTTTCAATAAAAATATTTACCATGGGTGAGGTTGCTGGTAAATAGTGTTTGAATGAAAAGGCACCCGTCTGCGCCTTGCATCCGGGCAAC
>QKDP01000104.1 GCA_003252055.1 Desulfobacter postgatei
TTTATTGGTCTGGATTAAAAGGTTTTCCACTGTATATCCAAATCGTTTGACAACCGTCCGGCCGCAGGCTGGGCAGTAGGTATTTTCCCTGGCACCGGGTACATTGCCGGTGTACACATGAACAAGTCCGGCTGAAAGTCCAATATCGCAGGCCCTTTCAAGGGTTTCTACAGGTGTCGGTCCGATCTGTGTCAACTTGTACGTCGGGTGAAACCGTGACAGATGCCAGGGGGTTGAAGGCCCCAGATCTCCGGCAATGAAGGCCGCCATCTGCCCAAGTTCGTCGGGATCGTCATTAAGCCCCGGGATCACCAGTGTGGTGACCTCCACCAAGAGGCCTAAATCCACCATGCCCTTCAGCGTCTTTTTAACCGGTTCCAGGCGGCCGTTGCAATACCGGGTGTAAAACCCATCGCTGAAGGATTTAAGATCCACGTTGGCTGCATCCAGCACTGCGGCGGACGCCTGCAGCAGTTGAGGACTCATAAATCCGTTGGTGACAAGGATATTGGCCAGCCCTGCATCCTTAGCCAGCATTGCTGTATCCAGGACCAGCTCAAAAAAAACCGTGGGTTCGGTATAGGTGTAGGCGATACTTTGGCATCCCAGTTCCACAGCCTTTGCAACAATCGCTTCGGGCGTCATAGCTGTGCCGGCAAGGCCGCCTGAAAAAGGATCTGTCCCCCGGTCACGGACCTGGGAAATATCGGCATTCTGGCAAAACCGGCACTTGAAATTACACCCGGGCGTGGCAATGGAAAAAGAGAGGGACCCGGGTTTGAAGTGAAAAATAGGTTTTTTCTCAATGGGGTCCACGTTGGCTGCCACCACCCGGTCATACACCAGGGAAAAAAGTTGACCATCCCGGTTCTCCCGGACACCACACACGCCGGTATGTCCCGGCGCAATCGTGCAGTAATGGTTGCAGGCCAGACATTTAACCGCACCATCGGACAGGGGTTCATAAAGGCGGGCACGTATCATTCTTCCCTCCTGCATCCTAACGCCAGACCTGTGGCCGGCTCATATATTTTACTGTTCCGGATTTTCAGAACCAGGGGCCGGGTGCGGAACTTGGGCACCGGTTTGATGCGCATGCCAATGAAACTGCCCCAGTAAGACCACTGGATCAGGCTGAAACTTTCCATCCTGGAAATCAGCCCCCCGGACATAAACGGAAACTGCACGGTTGTCCGCCATTTTACCGGAACTTTCCCCAATATTGAGGTGATCATTGTTTTCAACTGCCACACACTGAAAAAATGAGCCCGGCTATACATATCCGGGAAAAAGAATCCTTTGACCCGCCGGACCATATTCTGGGGGGCATACCGGTTGTGGACGCCGATGACCACCTGTTCCCGGGCCACCCGGCAGGCCTCTTCAATGGCCTTGGCCGGTCGGTTTGAAAATTCAAGACTGAAAAACAGCAGTGCCGTATCAAAGGAATTATCGTCAAAGGGCAGATCCTCGGCCGTACCCCGGTGCAGCTCAACGCGATGTCCGAGCCGGGCAGCGGCCTTGTCCAGCATATATGCGGATGGGTCAATACCGGTCAGGTCCATGCCCAGATCCAAAAAGGGTTCAAGGCTTAATCCCGTGCCGCAGCCAATGTCCAGCAGCCGCTTGCCCGGCATGGGACGAATTAGAGAACGGATGAGTTTGATTTCAACGTCAAGGTAGTGCCTGGCCCGGCCTTTTTCAAAAAAGGCATCATAATCCTGGGCCGCCTTGAAATCAAATTCATACACCATGCTCATCGCAGCTCCTAATGTGCCTTACCTTATTCATCGGCGGGGTGCCATCAACTGTCAAAATGAGGTTTTTATTGACCATTGAGAGGCTCCAGGCCCAACCTTATGTGTTAATTACAGCTGCATGATCCGCAGCAGCCCGAATCGCAGCCCCCGTTTTTGGTTCCACAGCTGCTTGCCGGAGGTTCAAGACCGGTTTCCGCAATGGTGATGTCAAAAACAAGTGTTTTGCCGGCCAGGAAATGGTTTAGGTCCATGGTGACACTTGTCTCGCTTATATTTGCCACCGTCGCAGGAACCGGATTGCCCGAAGGATCCTGAAGTTGGAGATTAAGGCCTTCCGTCAGGGCCATCTCCTGGGGGAACTGGGCCCTTGGGATATCCACCATGGCTTTCTCGTTTCTTGGGCCGTATCCCATGTCAGGTGGAATAGTTACGGTTTTTGATTCCCCTTTTTTCATGCCGATGACGGCCTGGTCAAAGCCTTTGATCAGCATGCCTGCACCAACGGTGAAGGTCAGCGGCTGTTTGCCTTCGGAAGAATCAAACACATCCCCGTTTTCAAGTTTTCCCGTATAATCCACGGCAATGGTATCCCCTGATTTAACTGCTTCGGTCATAAACCTTTTCCTTCCAGCCGGTGGTAATTCCGACTGTTATGGTGGTTTTCCGGAACTTTTGCCCGGAAAATTGTAACAATCCTTTTTCAAGGACAAATTCAACAAAACAAAATAAAAGCATAGGGGAAAAACCGAAAGATGTCCAAAAGTATTTTAAAATTTTATGTTTTCTGGTGGATGAATTGTGGTATGGTCAGGCAGAAATGACTAAGAAAGGACAACAACATGGAACTTTTGAAAATTATTGCAGCCGTTATTCTTCCGCCGGTGGGTGTGTTTCTCCAGGTCGGCATTGGAATGCACTTCTGGTTGAATATTCTTTTAACTATTCTTGGCTACATTCCGGGTATTGTTCATGCCATCTGGGTAATCGCCAAAAACAAATAATTTTTGAAGAGAAGTGCTCATGCACTCTCTGCTCAACCCCAAATTTCCCATCCTTGACCCAGAGGATACCGTTACCGTGCCGGAACATCATTTTATGGCCGGTGCGGACGTCCTCTGCCATCTCAATGCATTACGCGCTCTTTTTTTCTCCCCCTTTTTTGTGATTCATTTGTGATTATTATTTAGTAAATAGGCAAGGTCCCAGCAAAAAAGGAGATTCAACATGAAAACAGCTAAAAATCAGCACCTGGAACTGGCCACATTTGCCGGCGGATGTTTCTGGTGTACGGAAACCGACTTTGAGAGCGTGCCCGGTGTTATAAAAGTCACATCCGGATATACCGGCGGCAGTGACATGCAGCCGGACTATTTTTCTGTGTCCTCGGGAATCACCGGCCATGCAGAAGCGATCCAGATTCATTTTGATCCTGAACAGGTCAGTTATGAACAGCTTTTAGATGTTTTCTGGCGCCATATCAATCCGACGGATGATGGTGGTCAGTTTGTGGATCGGGGCAGCCAGTACCGCTCTGAAATTTTTTATCACACAGCGTCTCAGAAAGCAAAAGCCCTGGCCTCCAGGGAGGCACTGGAAGCTTCAGGCGTTTTTCAAAAACCGGTTGTGACAGCAGTCACCCCATTTGAAAAATTTTTTCCGGCTGAAGAATATCACCAGAATTACGCAAAAAAAAATCCCCTTCCGTACAAAAATTACCGACGGGGTTCCGGACGCGACCAGTTTCTGGAAAGGGCCTGGGCAAATGTGCCCGATTCGGCACCAGAACGCCACAAGGCATGTGCACTTCAAAAAGCACCGGTATGGTCTAAGCCAGGGGATTCAGATATCAAAAAGAAACTGACCCCGCTTCAATATGATGTTACCCAGAACGAGGGCACAGAATCCCCATTCAATAATGAATATTGGGATAACAAAAAAGAAGGCATCTATGTAGATATTGTATCTGGAGAGCCGCTTTTCAGCTCTCTGGATAAATTCGATTCCGGGACCGGGTGGCCAAGCTTTACCAGGCCTATGGAACCGGATCATATTGTGGAAAAATCCGACCGGACTCTGTTCATGCCCCGGACCGAAGTCAGAAGCAGAAACGGCGACTCCCATCTCGGTCACGTTTTTGATGATGGCCCGTCATCCACAGGTCTTCGATACTGCATTAACTCAGCGGCACTTCGATTTATCCCGAAACAAGACCTTGAAAAGGAAGGCTATGCTCAATACACCAAGCTGTTTGTGAAATAATTCAAGGCAAACGGCGGCCGGCCTTGGGGGACTTGGAAAAAACAAAGCCCCCATTTTGCCTGCCCTTTTGTCCGTATCCCGCGTTGCGCCAAACGGCCCATATGTCACAATATTACTGACCTCCGTAAATATGTCCTTGGTTTCTGATTAATTCTCTCACTAATTTCCTGAAACTGGCTTAATTTAACCGGTGACGGATTTATGGCGTTGTGCAATATGCTCCCTTTGACACCTCTATTTCATAGAGGGTGGACCAGTTTTTACCCGTCACAAACAGGCGGTTGGCCGCTGCATCGTAGGCAATGCCGTTGAGGACATTTTCACGGCCACGCTTTGATTTTTCTACGAGTCCGCTCAAGTCAATGTAACCCAGCACATGGCCATCCTCCGGTGAAATGCGGACGATATTGGCCTGATACCAGATATTGGCCCAGATCTCCCCGTTCATATACTCCAGTTCATTGAGCCTCTCCACCGGAAGCTCCCCATCCAGAACCCTAATGTCGCGCATCACGCTGAGCGTTTCCGGGTCAAGAAACCGGATCCGGCTCGTCCCGTCACTCAAAATCAGGCGGACACCATCTGTGGTGAGTCCCCACCCTTCACCGTCATAGGGCACCATTTTGATCCGCTCGAAGGAGGACAGATCATAGACGAAGATCAGATGACTGCGCCAGGTCAGCTGGTAAATCCGACCCTGGTGAACGGCAATGCCTTCGGC
>QKDP01000105.1 GCA_003252055.1 Desulfobacter postgatei
ACTAAACTTTTCGGGTCCAGCAATGACAGGACCCTGAAAAAAATTCAGCCTATTATTGACAAAATAAACGAATTTGAGCCCCAAATTCAGGCCTTATCAGATACCCAGATCGGTGAAAAAACAACTGAATTTAAAAACCGCCTGGCAAAGGGAGACACTCTGGACGATATTCTTCCCGAAGCCTTTGCCCTGGTCAGGGAGGCATCGGTGCGTACCCTTGGGCTTCGTCATTATGATGTCCAGCTCATTGGCGGTATTGCATTGCACCGCGGTACCATTGCAGAGATGAAGACCGGTGAAGGCAAAACCTTGATGTCCACCCTGCCCGCCTACCTCAATGCCCTTACGGGAAAAGGTGTTCACATTGTTACGGTGAATGACTATCTGGCCAGGCGTGACGCCGAATGGATGGCCCAGGTGTATGATTTTTTAGGACTGACCGTAGGGGTGATTCTGCATGACATGGACTCCCAGGAACGCAAACAGGCCTATGCCGCAGACATCACATACGGTACCAATAACGAATTTGGTTTTGACTACCTGCGGGACAATATGAAATTCGATCCCCAGGAACTTGCCCAGGGAGATCTGCACTTTGCCATTGTGGACGAGGTGGACTCCATTCTCATTGACGAGGCAAGAACCCCCTTGATTATTTCAGGCCCGGCTGAAAAATCCACCCATCTGTATGCCCAGGCCAATACCATTATCCCGGCCTTTAAGAAAGAGACAGACTATACCCTGGATGAGGAGTCAAAAACCGTTTCCCTCACCGAAGAGGGCATTGCAAAGGGTGAAGAGCTTCTCAATGTCGACAATCTTTATGATCCGGCCAATATTGAACTCCTGCACCACCTCAACCAGGCCTTAAAGGCCCATGTAGTTTTCAAGCGTGACACAGACTACATTGTAAAAAACGGCCAGGTCGTCATTGTAGATGAATTTACAGGCCGGCTTATGAGCGGCCGGCGGTACTCGGAAGGCCTTCACCAGGCCCTTGAGGCCAAGGAGGGGGTTAAAATTGAAAATGAAAACCAGACCCTTGCCTCCATCACCTTCCAGAACTACTTCAGGATGTATGATAAGCTGTCGGGCATGACCGGTACAGCGGATACGGAAGCAGAGGAATTTAAGAAGATTTACAACCTGGATGTGCTGGTCATCCCGACGCACAAGCCCATGGTCCGTGAAGACCGGGCAGATCTGATCTACAAAACCCAGCAGGAAAAATACGATGCCGCCATCAAAGAGATCATCCAGCTGCATAAAAAAGGACAGCCTGTCCTGGTGGGTACCATTTCCATTGATGTCTCCGAATCGTTAAGCGAAAAACTCAAGAAAAAAGGCATCAAGCACAATGTGCTGAATGCCAAGCACCACAAGGCAGAGGCGGAAATTGTGGCCAATGCGGGCCAGAAAGGCGCTGTGACCATCTCCACCAATATGGCCGGGCGTGGTACGGACATCAAGCTGGGAGAAGGGGTTACAGCGCTTGGCGGCCTTCATATTCTTGGCACATCCCGCCATGAATCCCGGCGTATTGACAACCAGTTGCGGGGCCGGTCCGGGCGTCAGGGCGATCCGGGAAGTTCCCGGTTTTATTTGAGCCTGGAAGATGACCTGCTCAGGATTTTTGGCGGAGACCGTATCCATGCCGTCATGGACCGGCTGGGCATTGAAGAAGGCGAGCACATTGAGCATAAATTAATTTCCAAAGCCATAGAAAACGCCCAGTCCAAGGTGGAAGGACACAACTTTGAAATCAGAAAGCATTTGCTTGAATATGACGATGTCATGAACCAGCAGCGCGAGATTATTTACCGCCAGCGCCGTGAGGCACTGACCGCCAAGGATCTCAAACAGGTGGCCCAGGATATGATGGAAGATGTCTCCTATGACCTCGTGGAAGGATTTGTCTCGGACAAAACAGCACTCAAGGACGGGGACCTGGAAGGACTTTCGTCAGCGATCAAAGGGCAGTTCAATATGGATCTGTCCTTAGACAAGCCCGTACAGGAAAATTTTTCTGCCGACCAGCTGGGGGAATTTGTATTTCATGCAGCCCAGGCCGTATACCAGAAAAAGGAACAGATGTATGGACCTGAAATCATACGCCACGCTGAACGGTTTATTATCCTTCAGACGGTGGACACCCGATGGAAGGAACATCTTTTGAACATGGACCACCTAAAGGAAGGCATCGGCCTTCGGGGATATGCCCAGCAGGATCCTTTGCGTATCTATAAAAAAGAAGGGTTTGATATGTTCCAGGACCTGATGAATCGGATCAAACAGGAAGTGGTGGATATCCTGTTTAAAATCCAGATCGCCTCTCCCACCCAGGTCGAGGAAATGAAACAGGAAGAACAGCAGGACCTGACATTTTCTTCCCATTCTGACCAATCCGCGCCCAAACAGCCGGTCAGGCGCTCATCTGAAAAGGTCCAGAGAAATGCCCCCTGCCCCTGCGGTTCCGGCAAAAAATATAAAAAATGCTGCGGGCAATAACAGCCATGGGCTGGCCTGGTTTTTCACCGTGGTTCAGCCCACAACGAAAGTTGAAAGATCTGTGCAGGTTACACAGATCTTTCTTATAAACAGCCATGGGCTGACCTGGTCTATCAACACCCAGGCTCAACCCACAACAAAACATGAAAGTAATTTAATAACTTATTGGGACTTTCATATAAAAAATCAATTGCACCCAAGGTTAAGGTATGACAACCACTGATTCCAAAACCCGGCCCAAAATATCCCATGACACAAGAGAGGATCATCCGCCCATGTATAAAGTGCTTTTGCACAATGACGATTATACAACCATGGATTTTGTGGTGGATATCCTGGTCCGGGTATTCGGAAAATCTCTTGAAAAAGCCACACAAATAATGCTTAATGTACATAATGAGGGAAAGGCCGTGTGCGGTATTTATCCACGGGAAATAGCGGAAACAAAAGTTCAGACAGTGCATAATCTGGCTGGCAGCAAAGGATTCCCCTTAAAAAGTACAATGGAAAAGGAGTAAATGGTATTATGATAAGCAAAGAACTATCCACAGCTCTCGGGTTTGCCGTTCGGGAGGCTAAAAAAAGAAGACATGAGTACGTCTGTGTCGAACATGTTCTTTATGCCATTGTCAATCACGAATCCGGCCTTGAAACCATTGAAAAATGCGGAGGCAGCCCTGAGCACATCAAAGAGGATCTTGAAAAATTCTTTGATGAGAAACTGACCAAAATAGAGACCAATGAAGAGTATGTGCTCCAGCAGACCATCGGCTTTCAACGAATGATTCAACGGGCCATCAATCATGCCAGATCTGCCGAAAAATCAGAAGTGAATCTCGGGGATATCCTGGCATCCATTTTTCAGGAAAAGGATTCCCACGCAGCCTTTTATCTGGAATCCGAAGGCATTACACGGCTGGATGTACTCAGACACATCTCCCACGACGCTGGAGACAAAGAAAAAAAGGTTTTGCCTGAAGAGGACAAGCCCCAACAGCTTTTCCACCAGACCGATCCCAAGCCCAGGCGCCCGAAGAAAAAAGATCCGCTGGCGTTGTTTACGTCTGATCTGATCAAACGGGCCCAGGACAACAAGATTGATCCTCTTATCGGCAGAACGCTTGAAACCGAACGGATGATGCAGGTACTTTGCCGGCGGCGGAAAAACAACCCCATCCTTGTGGGGGATCCCGGCGTTGGAAAAACCGCCATTGCAGAAGGCCTGGCCCTGAAAATAAACGGTAAAACCGTGCCGGATCTGCTTGAAAACTGTGAACTGTACTCCCTGGATATGGGCGCTCTTTTAGCTGGCACCAAATACAGGGGCGATTTTGAGCAGCGCCTCAAGGATGTCATTGCCGCTTTGGAAGAAAAGGAAAATGCGCTTCTGGTCATTGATGAAATCCATACGGTTGTAGGCGCCGGCGCCACCACATCAGGCTCCATGGATGCCTCCAACATCCTTAAACCGGCGTTATCCTCCGGCGACATCAAGTGCATCGGCACCACCACCTATGAAGAATACAAAAACCATTTTGAAAAGGACCGGGCCTTTTCCCGGCGGTTTGAAAAAATCGAAGTTTCAGAACCCAGCGTGGAGGAAACTGTCGAGATTCTCAAAGGTCTGCGTACCTGCTACGAGGAACATCATGGCCTGAAATACCCGGATAAAACCATTGAAGCGGCGGCCTACCTGTCAGATAAATACATCAATGACCGGTTCTTACCGGATAAGGCCATTGACGTTATTGATGAGGCTGGTGCCTTTTTAAAACTTACGACAGACGGCCGGCGCAAAACTGTCAGCCCTAAGGATATTGAAAAGATTGTGGCTAAAATAGCCAAGGTGCCGGTTTCCAGTGTGACTGCGGCCGACAAGTCTTCCCTGGAATCTTTGCCCGGCAAACTGCTAAGCGTTATCTTCGGCCAGGACGATGCCATCGAAACCCTGACCACAGCGATCAAAAGAGCACGGGCCGGACTTGCAGTGCCGGACCGCCCCATCGGCTCTTTCCTTTTTATGGGCCCCACAGGGGTTGGCAAAACCGAAGTGGCCAGACAGCTGGCCGCCAACATGGGTATTAAATTCTTACGCTTTGACATGAGCGAATATATGGAAAAGCATGCTGTATCCAGGCTCATTGGCGCGCCTCCAGGATATGTAGGGTTTGAACAGGGCGGCATTTTAACCGACAGCATCCGCAAGCACCCCCATTGTGT
>QKDP01000001.1 GCA_003252055.1 Desulfobacter postgatei
GAAGTTACCGCCACTGACGGATTCCTTGGAACCCTTGGCACTGATGGTACCCGGGCCGTTGGACATCAGCAGGTTGAGCAGGCCGTTGATGGCAAACTGTTCTTTCACTTCCGGTTCACGGTTGAACAGCAGTTTAAAGCAGGTTGTTGAAAAGTCAGTATTCAGCAGGGACAGATCGCTTAAGTCTGACAAGGATTTGTAGAAATCGTTGATCTCATACTGAGGTGCGCAGCAACCAACAAGCACGCCGTTGCATGCCAGATATGTACTAACTTCATGAGCGGTTTCAACGGTCATCTGTCTGTCAACCAGAGGCGTCCAGATAAGGCTTAAGCTCATGGCAGCCAGAAGCAGGCTGAGTTTGTTTACATCACTGTTTGCTTCGGCGTATTTCTGGGCATATTTGGTGAAGATGGTTTCCAGCCCTTCTTTGGCCAGCAGGTCACCAAAGAATGCAGCAACTTCTGCTTCTTTAGCAGTGGTTTCACCCTGGGGCATAATCTTCTGTGACAGTTTTTCAGTAACAAGCGCATCGTTTACAGACATATCGCCATAGATATCGACATAGAAGAGATTGATCATATTTTTGGTCATCTCTGTCATGTCTTGATACAGTTTGCAGTTACCGGAAGTTAAAACTGCAGCGCCAAGATACGCGTTAGGCAGGGCGCCATTAGCGCGGGCGCGGGCGGTAATATCCATATACTGCGTACCCACGGCTGTGAAATAATTCAGGATGGCATTGGCCACCGGCAGATATTTCTCATCGGGCTGTACAGAAGATACGGCAAAGAAGTTGGAAAGGGCAAACTTCTTTACAACGAGATCGAGAACCGGGACACCATGTACTTCGGTAACGTCGGTTTTCGGGTTCATGCGGCTGGCACCGGACTTGTTGCGCATGGATTCTCTGGTCAGCTGAGCACCTACCTGATTACCAAGTTTTTTGATGGCATCGTTGTAGGGTGCCATGGCTTCAACTGCGTCCATGTGCAGTTTTGCCGGCAGGTCAAGACCCTGTTCATTTACAAACCAGGGTTTCAGGCTCAGGTCGCCAAAGGGTTCAAAATCGGTGCCTTCACCGATCTCTTTGTAAACGGCGGCCATAGCAGTGGGCGCGTCCTGGATGGATTCAATTCTGACACCCTTTTTGCCAGCTTTGGGGCTGTCAGGGTTGAACATCTCTACGCCAAAGTACTCATCAAACCATTTTTCTTTTGCAAGGGCATCGTCACCGCCACCAGCGATGGCGCCGGCATGGCCAACCGCGCGGCTCAGGTTTGCTTTCCAGCGACCGGTTACGCAGGCTACGATGGGTTTGGTCAGCTTGATGGTGCCGTCGGCAATCCAATCAAGGGCCAATTTTTCATAATATCCGCCGGGCTCAATGTAGCAGAAAATCGCTTTGGTGCGCGGATCATTTTCTGCGCAGTAGAGGAATTCGGGGAAGGCAAAGTGAATATAAAGGTCTTTACCGGAACTCAGTACGGTGGATGTACCGAAACCGGCGGTCTTCAGGTATTCAGGAATGGTGGTACTGAAGTTACCGGAGTTACTGAAAACAGCAACGGAACCTTTTACAAGAGATTCACCCGGGTTGTTGCCGCCCAGGGCGCCACCAACACGTACCTGGTCCCAGGAGTTACCGATACCCAGGCAGTTTCCGCCAAATACGTCAATTTTGTTTTCCTGTGCGATGGCGCGGATGAACGCAGCATCTTTAACACCAACTTTTTCAGTCAGGATAACGATTTTGGTCAGGTCAGGATTCTGGGCAATCAGTTCAGCTGCTGCAGCAGCAACAGCTGTAGGCGGCAGATAGATAACACCTGTATCAAATTTAATACCGGCGTCAACAATCTCTTTAATGCTGCCATATGCAGGGATATCACCAATTTTGGTTTCCAGTTTTCCACCGGATTTTCCGTATTGAACACCAGCAACGATGTTACCGCCGGAGAATTCATGTGATGTGGGGGTTACGCCTTTACTTTCACCACCCAGAAGGTTCATCACTACGCACCGGGTCTCTTTATTTGCTATTTCTTCTAGATTATTTACTCCCACATAGTAGGGGAAGGGATTACTTTGGCTCATAGCGTCTCCAATAAAATGATTTATTTTCTGGTTAATTTGCTAAAATGCTTTTGATTTATAATTAAATCGTCAGATTACCTTTGACCTTTGTTCTTGACTTAAGCAAATAAATTATTTTTTATTTGCTATAATCCAGTTATCCAGTTCCATGGTGTAATTCAATACACCAATCATACTACTGTCGAAACCGAACATTTTATAAGGAACTTTCATACTGTCAAGAAGGTCACGGGCATAAATCATTCCCTGCACAACGTTTGGCCCACCACGACCGATTACAACCTGAACATCAGGATTCAATGCAATGTTTTCTCTCAAGGCGTCCAGCATTGCTTTGATGGTAACAAAAATATCGGTGTTGTTGGCTTTACCACCAATAATCTGAACAATGTTGGCATTTTTCAGAAAGTGTTTGTAGCAAATGCTTGCAATTTCTTTCATCTTTGCATAGGGCGGGTTTCCACCAAAGTCAGATGAGAACATTGCTTTATCGCCCAGAACTTCTGTGGCTGCACTGTTGGCACCACCACCGAACATGAAGGGCAGGATAGTTCCGTTGGGGTTGAGTTCCACAACGTCGCTCTGTCCCTGGTAGGTTCTCAGCTGGTTGATTTCAGTTTCAAATTCAGTCAGTTCGGTAGCAAATACTTCTTTCGGGAATTTGATGCGGGTATGTGCGGGATCGTCCTGATCAAAAGCGGCTTTAACGTCACAAGCCACCGGAAGGGGACGTTTGCCTTTTTTCATACGGATGGGGTTGAGCTCAATCATGGTCAGACCATAATTGTTATAAAGATCCCACAGCTTGGGAATCTGCTGTACCAGCGGGCTGATGAAGGCTTTGGGGCATCCCAGTTTGATCAGGGCATCATTTACATGATAACCTCTAAGACCTTCATTGGGGTTAAACGGAATAATCGCTTTTTTCTCGGGCGGCAGTTCTTCAACTTCAACACCACCTTCAACAATCAACAGCATGGTCGGTGTTCTGGTGATTGTAGAGGTTGTAATACTTACATAAAGCTCTGCATCTGAGGCAACAAACTCTTCAAATGTGCAACCGTTTGCTTTATGTGTGGTATTGCCCTGCTTATATTCGGCAAAGCAAAGATCTTTTCTGGCCTGGTTGGCGTCTGCATAGTTGTCGACAATTTTTACCAGTCCTGCTTTTCCTTTTTTACCGGCACTGCCCATGAAAGACGGTTTTACAACGACCTTGCCGCCTTTTTTGATCAGCGCTTCAATCTGTTCTTTGGTAGCATTTTCTGTCAGGGTCTCTGCTACGGGGAAATCAACCGTGTCCATCAATTGCTTTCCGTATTTTAATCCAGTTAGTTGCATTTTTCCTCCCTGATAATTGTAGTGAATTTAATTTAAAAAAACTTCTCAATTCATTCGATATTACCAACAGACCTCAATCTTAAACACCTTGCTCTCTTAACGAAAACAAAATGCCGATTATTTTCAAGCACCCAACGTACCTTGCTGCAATGCCATCCGTTCGGATATTGCTTTAAGGGGCTGTTAGTTGCTCCTCCTTGTCGCAAGAAGGTTTAAGTCTCCCCCCTAAACTTTTTCCCACACCAAGTCCTCCTTTCTGTTTGGGATCTCCTAAATTTAAACGGTTATTTTAAATATCTCTATATCAAGTTTAAGTTATATAGGATAGGAACTTCCGTTTTGTCAATAGGATAGTATAGCCAAAATTCACCGCTGAATTTTAATCTGCTGCCATAAAAAAGCGAACAGGTGCCAGCCATGGGGGTTTTAACCTTATTTTTAAACGCATCAACTGTTAGTTTTTCAAAACTATCACTTGGCGTTATTGATTTGTTTATCGTCGTATCTGGCATTTTCATACCGACGCTAATGGTGCAATGGCGTTGCCTAAGACCGTAACTTTGGCAAGATCAGGATACACGGGCAGGCCTGCCAATGAGATAGAACCGCTTAATGTTTTTTCTTCTTCATACTTGAATGGTAACAGGCCTTGTGACATTTTTTGTTACACCCGTTGGTGGTAGATTTTTGATTCCAGGACACTATAGCGGCTCAACCCATTAAGCGCAACAAAAATTTTTATTTTTTTTAATGGTGGCTTGGGGGGGCATTATATATTGACCAAGACACTGAATTTAATCTATATAGATCGGCTGTATATTTTTTAGAAATGAACGCAAAAGAGTAAAGATATAAAAAGCATGCAGACCATACGCGGGTTCAGAGACATTTTACCGGAGCAGATTGCCCTGTGGCAACAGGTGGAACAAGAAGCAGCAGCCCTGTTTGAATCCTTTGGATACAGGGAAATTCGTATCCCCATCGTGGAAAAGACAGGGCTGTTTGCCCGGAGTATCGGAGAAACAACCGATATTGTTGAAAAGGAGATGTATACCTTTGAAGACAGGAACGGGGATATGCTCACATTGCGGCCCGAGGCCACAGCATCCATTTGCAGGGCATATATCCAGCATAAAATGTATGCTGTCGAACCGGTACGCAAGTTTTATCTGACAGGTCCCATGTTCCGCAGGGAGCGGCCGCAAAAGGGGCGCTACCGTCAGTTTTATCAAATTGACGCAGAGGTTTTCGGGGTAGACTCCCCTTATATTGACAGTGAATTGATTTTTCTTTTGCACACATTGTTGCACCGCCTTGGACTTGAAGGCCTTTCGGCCCATATCAACAGCCTTGGCTGCCCGGCCTGCCGTCCTGATTTTCAAAAAGCCCTGCTGGATTTTTTAGGCGAACGCAAAGACAATCTATGCGAGAACTGTAAACGCAGGCTGGCTAAAAATCCGCTGCGGATACTGGACTGTAAAGCGCAAGCATGCAGGCAGGCCCTTGAGGGGGCGCCTGCCACAGTGGATCATCTGTGCCCGGACTGCCGTACCCATTTTGAAACCGTGAAAAACAGCCTTGAAAAACTGGGGGTAGATTTCATGGTCGATGACACCCTGGTTCGGGGACTTGACTATTATACCCGTACGGCCTGGGAGATTCAGACCACAACGCTTGGTGCCCAGTCCGCCGTTGCCGGCGGCGGCCGGTACGACCGTCTGGTGGAAGAGCTTGGCGGGCCCTCAACACCGGCCATCGGATTTGCCATCGGATTTGACCGCCTGGTGGAAGTCATGGAACAGCTTGGCAACCCGGTGCGTGAAAAGGTCCCAGACCTTTTTATTGTCAGCCTGGGGGCAGATGCCCAGGAATATGCATTTGAATGGTCCTGCAGGCTCAATACCATGGGCATCAAAACCGATACAGATTTCCGTGGAAAAAGTATGAAAGCATTGATGAAGCGGGCAGACAAGCTTAATGCCGCTTTTGTTCTCATTGTCGGGGACAATGAACTTGCCCAGAAAAAACTTGTGCTGCGCAACATGGCGACCAAGGAACAGACAGAACTTGGCCTGGATAATCTGGTGAATGACTTGGCACAATTAATTAATGTTTGAACGCAAAGTTACCCATCTGCGGCGTTGCAGAAAAATTTACAATCCTCACATACTTTAGTATGCTCCGGTTGTAAATTTTTCTGCGCCTTGCATCTGGGCAACTTTGCATCCAAACACGGGTTTCCGTTCAGGTACTAAATTATTAATATAGTTATGGAGTTGAAGATTAAAAGTGACTGATTTACTTGGAGATATGAAACGCACACACTCCTGCATTGCGTTGGGAGACAGCCAGATTGGCCAGGAAGTCGTACTCATGGGGTGGGTTCAGCACCGCCGGGACCATGGCGGCGTTATTTTTGTGGACCTTCGGGACCGGGAAGGCATTACCCAGGTTGTATTTGATCCGTCGGTCTCCGAAGCTGTCCATGAAAAAGCCCAGGAAATCAGAAACGAATTTGTCCTGGGCATCAAGGGAAAGGTGTCGGCAAGGCCTGCGGACATGGTAAATCCCAGAATGACCACCGGTGCCATAGAAATTCTTGTGGACGAACTGCGAATTTTTTCCAGGGCCAGGACACCGGCCTTTCAGATTGAAGACCGGGTTGATGCATCGGAAACTATCCGTCTCCAGTACCGTTATCTGGATTTAAGGCGCACCCAGCTTAAAAACAATATGCTGGTCCGGCACAAAACCACCATGACGGTTCGAAATTATCTGGATGCCAACGGGTTTGTGGATATTGAAACCCCGGTTTTAACTAAAAGCACGCCCGAAGGCGCCAGGGATTATCTGGTTCCCTCCCGGGTCAACCAGGGCGACTTTTATGCCCTGCCCCAGTCTCCCCAGCTGTTCAAACAGCTTTTGATGATTGCCGGATTTGACCGGTATTACCAGATTGTCAAATGTTTCAGGGACGAGGACCTGCGGGCGGACCGCCAGCCCGAGTTTACCCAGATCGATATGGAACTCTCCTTTGTGGATGAACATCAGGTGATGGAGATTAGCGAAGGGTTGATCAAGGCCATATTCAAAAACGTGCTGGATGTGGACTTTCCCGAACCCTTCCCCAGCATGACCTGGGCCGAGGCCATGGACCGGTTCGGTATAGACCGCCCCGATTTAAGGTTTGGCCTGGAATTGAAAAATGTGTCCGATATTGTGGCCAATGCGGATTTTAAAGTGTTTGCCTCTGTGGTTAAAAACGGCGGACTGGTCAAGGCCATTAATGCCAAGGGCTGTGCCGATTTTACCCGAAAACAGATTGATGAACTCACCGAATTTGCCGCAGTTTACAGAGCCAAGGGCCTGGCCTGGATAAAGATAAAGGAAGACCAGTGGCAGTCCCCCATTGCCAAATTCTTCTCTGATGATGAAAAAGAGGCGTTAAAGCAACGCCTGGATCTTGAACCCGGTGATATTGTCTTTTTTGTGGCAGATCAGCCCAAGGTCACCAATGAAGCCCTGGGTCAACTGAGAAACGAGTTGGGACGCAGGCTTGGACTCATTGATGACAATGAGTTCAAGTTTACCTGGATCACCCATTTCCCCATGTTTGAATATGATGAAACGGAAAAACGCTACCAGGCCCTCCACCATCCGTTCACCGCACCCATGGAATCGGATCTGGACAAACTGGAAACCAGTCCCCTGGAAGTTAACTCCCGGGCCTATGACCTGGTTCTCAACGGCGTTGAGATCGGTGGCGGCAGTATCCGTATCCATGACAGCGAACTGCAGGAACGGGTGCTCAAATGCTTAGGGATAGGTAAAGAAGAAGCAAAAGAGAAATTCGGGTTCTTGCTGGATGCCCTGACTTTTGGCGCACCTCCCCACGGCGGCCTGGCATTTGGCCTGGATCGCCTGGTTATGCTGCTTTGCCGTGAGGATTCCATCCGCAGTGTCATCGCCTTTCCCAAAACCCAGAAAGCCACCTGCCTGCTGACCCAGGCGCCCTCAAAAGCAGCCACCGCCCAGCTCCAGGAATTAGCCATTAAAACGGTAAAGCCCTTGGATTAAGAGCTTGTTTGAAAATTAAAAACCGCCCGGAGACAAGTTGTTTCCGGGCGGTTATGTTTGAAAGCCGTTCATGTCCCAAAGGCAGCCTTGCCCCTGATCAGGCAAGGTCCTGAAAATATGTGTATGGGCTGCTAGGCTTGTTTTCTTTTTACATGGAGAATGGGGGTGTTAAACACCAGGGCAGAGACCTGGTTGTCATTTTTTACCTTAAGCTCCAATGCATCTTTATCGATTTCAAAATATTTTGATATCACATTAACGATATCCGTCTGAAGATCTGTCAAAGTGGTGTCGTTCACTTCCAGTTTGTCGTAAACTAAAGAAAATTGAAGACGCTTTTTTGCTTCGTCACTACTTCTTTTCCGGCCTGTGAACCGTGTCAAAAATTCTTGCAGCATTCAACTCTCCTTATCTTAAACCGAAGGTTTTGCTCAGTTTGCGCCATACACTAGTTTTATGGTTCGGTATCTCAATGGGAATATCTTCTCCATTCAGACGTTTGGCAATCCTGCGAAAGGCCTGGCCGGCACGGGAATCGCTCTGGAGCACCAGGGGTGTGCCGGTGTTGGAGGAGATGAGTACCTTTTCATCCATGGGCACAAGTCCTGCCAGCTCAATGGACAATATATCCATCACATCTTCATGGCTGAGCATTTCACCGCGTTCCACACGGGCCGGCTCAATCCGGTTGACAATGAGTTTGGGCTCCAGGGAACGGGCGTACAAAAGGCCGATAACCCGGTCCGCATCCCTGACGGCGGAGACATCCGGGGTGCAGACCACAACCGCTTCGTTGGCGCCCACAGTGGAGTTTTCAAACCCTCTTTCAATGCCGGCCGGAGAGTCCATAATCACATAATCAAATTTCTTGCGCAGTTCCTTGGCCACCCGTTCAACCCCTTCGGGTGTCAGCACATCTTTATTATCACTTTGGGATGCCGGAATTAAAAAAAGATTGTCAATGCGTCTGTCCCGGATGGCGGCCTGGTCTATTTTACATTTGCCCTGGACCACGTCAACGATATTGAAAACAATCCGGTTTTCCAGGCCCATGACCACATCAAGGTTACGCAGTCCGATATCCATATCCACAATGGCGACCCTTTTCCCTTCAAGGGCAAGGGCAGCCCCAATGGAAGAGGTCGCTGTTGTTTTACCTACACCGCCCTTTCCAGATGTTACGACAATAATTTTTCCTTCCAAATTACACCTCGATCGTTATGGTTGTTTTTTCTTTAAATCACTTCCGGCCAGGGCATCCGTTTGAACGGATTTTCTTTCATATAGTTTTTAACCACAACCCCGCCCTGCTCCACGCAGGCAAATTCAGGTCCCTGGGTTCCTGGTTCCCCTGCTCCGGTGGCTGTTATCAGTCCTATCTTTACCAGACTTGGGTTAAATGCCAGGGAGAATATCATGGCCCCATCATTCTCCGGATATCCGGCATGGACTTTTCCTGCCAGGGTGCCAAGCACGATAATATCGCCGCCTGCGGTGAGTTCGGCACCGGGGTTCACGTCCCCTGTGATTACCAGATGTTTTCTGGCATTGATTTTCTGGCCGGAGCGTACCCGCCCCCTGAGCATGAGTACATCACTTTTATGATGGTTCCAGCTCTTGGACAGATCTCGTTGGCGACGACGTTCGGTGGGAATGGAACGTTTTTTAGGGGAAGTTGAAATAGCGCCAAGCTCAAAATCGCTTTCAAGGTGTGTTTTTATCCTTTCAACCAGTTCCTCCTGCCCGCCGGCATCGCCGATATCAAGGGTTACATCCGCATTGATGGCCAGATGTTTGAGTTTTTTCAACAATCTGTCAATTTCAGCAATGATTTCAGACTCCGGGTGGGAGGGATCTATGGTAATCCACAACCCGCTGCCGGCACCTTTGAGTTTGACAGGAACGGTGTTATCAAAATTTATCATTAAAATCCATAAGTAAAGTTGAGATTCATCTGTACCATTTCTGCCCTGCGTGAAAAAAGCTGTTCAGAATATGGCTTTAAGAATATTCACGCGACTATAAGAAATCATGGAAATTGTGTCAAGGCATGATGAATTTTCACCGGCAGATATCAGGATAGATGTCGACAGGCTGTTACGGAATAGATAATTTTTCCAAGTTCAAGGCGGAAAATAAATTTGGCCACAGGCATACATGCAGTATTCCGAGGACCCAATCTATTTCTCCAACGCAGAAATTGGGGAAATTAGCATTCTGTAACGGCCTGTCGAGAAAGGGCTGTCAGCCAAGAATCTCCCTTAACTTATGTGAAAAATCAACCACGGAATAGGGTTTGCGAATATATCCTTTGCAACCCTGCTTGAGCATTTCCTGGGCCTTTTCATCAATGGCATATCCTGTGGAAAGCAGGACCTTAATTTCAGGGTCAAGTTTTTTCAGCGCTATAAACACATCCAGTCCATCCATGCCCGGCATGATCATATCCAGAACAACAATATTTATGTCGTTTTTTTTTTCTGCGTAGATTTTCAAGGCCTCCATACCGGAAGCGGCTGTGAAAACCGTATAGCCCAAGGCCTTGCATATTGTACGTCCAATTTTGAGAATACGATCTTCATCATCCACCAGAAGCACGCACTCATGACCAAGCTTCAGTTTCTCCCGGGCAGAAGGCATGTCATTGAGTTGGTTGTGCTCTGCCAGGGGCAGAATAATGGAAAAAGAAGAGCCGACATTTAAAGAACTCCATACATCAATGACGCCGTTGTGATGTTTTACAATTTTTTTGGCAAAGGTAAGACCCAGCCCCTTTTTTTCAGGGAATTGGTTATGCTTGTGGGAATAAAAGGCTTTGAATATTTTTTCCAGGGTGTCGCTGTCCATGCCGATGCCGGTATCGGATATGGTGATTATACAAAAAAAACCGGGTTCCAGTCCAAAATCGTCGGCTCTACCATTAAAAATTGCGGCGGCTTCCGTGCGCACAGAAAGTTTGCCGCCTTTGGGCATGGCCTGTAATGCGTTATTGACGATAGATGTAACCACTTGTTGAATTTTTTCAGGATCGCCTTTGATAATTAAAGGCTTGGTATCAAGGCTTACATCCAGGATGATCCGGCGCCCTTTCAGATTAAGGGTTTTCACCACAGACCGCACCAGTCTGTTGGCATCCATGCGTGTTAAATAAACCTCATCGGCCATGGCAAAGCCGAGCAGTTGGCTGGTAAGATCGGAGCCCTTGTCAATGCAGGACAAAATTTCAATAATATGGCCGTAGAGAGGGTCTGTGGGATTAACATTGTTCAGCATCAGAGAGGCATGTCCCTTGATGGCGGTCAGCAGATTGTTAACATCATGGGCAATGCCGTTGGCAAGCGCCTCCACAGCATCTGTTTTTTCAAACTGGATTGCGGTTGTAATATGTTTCATTCAGTCCGTATCCTGGTGCGTTGTCCTTGCCGCTGTTTATCTATATCAATGAGGGCGGCCGCCGCTGCCATCCCGGCACAGAGTCCATCCGCGGGCATGAGCCTGGTCGCCCGGGTCAGAATGCCCTGCTTTCCGCCCGGGGCGTATTTCCAGCATTGTTGCGTACCGGCGGCAATAATCTATTTCACTGCAATTTCAATCCGTTTTGGTTTTGATTTTTCCATTTTGGGCAGGCGAATCGTTAATACGCCTTCTTTGAACTGGGCGTCAATCTGTTCTTCCGCCACATTGTCCGGCAGGGAAAAACTGCGCAGGAAGCTGCCGTAATGACGCTCGACCCTGTGGTATTTTACGCTTTTATCCTCTTTTTCCCGTTTCCGCTCTCCCCTGATATTGAGAACCCCGTTATCAATGGTGATCTTGATATCTTCCCGTTTGATTTCCGGGACCTCCACCTTGATGGTGAAATCCAAATCGGTCTCGGCAATGTCCGCGCGAGGGGCCCAGTCTCCAGAAGCCAACAGTTCCTGATTGCCCAATGAAGGCCGGTTGTAATGCGTCAAGTATTTGGTGAACATATCATCGATTTCCCGGAACGGATCCCATTTGGTCAGTTTCATTTTTTGTCTCCTTTTATTCAAGTAAAACTGTTCCCAGGTTCGGTTCGGCAGTCTTATGTTCGACTCCGATGACCTGCCTGACCCTCCCTTTCCTGTCCTTGACTCCACTAACAGCCATGGGCTGACCTGTTCTATCAACACCCGGACTCAACCCACAACAAAAACATGAAAATAATTAGACCTGTGCGGGTTACACAGACTTTCTTATAATAAAGAATAGAGGGATAATGATTACAAGTCAACACGGTAGAAAAATATAAAAAAACATATAAATCGACTATTAAAAATAAGGGATTATTCGAGGGACAACAGGAATGACCGAAGATTAATTTTCTTGTTTTTCACGCCAAGAAGTCTTCTCTAAATTTTAATCAAGATTTCGGTGATTATTGAAATCTGCTATAAATTAACTTAACTGATTTTTAAGACAGCGCATGGAGATCCGGATATGGAAAATACCCACATAGAAAGGGAACGTCCCCCGTTGTCAGCCCTGGCCTGGACTGTCATCAAAAACCGGTACCTGGCCCGTAATTGCCGGGGCGATATCATTGAGACACCCGCGGATATGTTTCATAGGGTCGCCGCATCGGTGGCCCGGGCAGACCGGTTGTTTGACACCGGTGCGGATGTATCCAAAACCGCAGACAGCTTTGAAGCCATTCTGGCATCCCTTGCCTTCCTGCCCAATTCCCCCTGTCTGATGAACGCGGGCAGCCCCCGGGGTCAGCTGGCCGCCTGCTTTGTCCTCCCGGTGGAAGACCGGCCGGAAGCCATGTGTCAAACCATGAAAGAAACGGCTCTCATCCATGGGGCCTGCGGCGGTATCGGCTTTTCGTTCAGCCGGCTGCGGCCCCGGGGGGATACCATTCTCCAGGCCCGCGGGGGAGCTGCAGGGCCCGTCGCCTTTATCCGGCGGCTGGATACGGCAGCCGGTCGGACGGATCAGAACCGTGGCCGGCCGGCTGCCAATATGGCGGTCCTGGACATCAGCCATCCGGATATTGAAGCCTTTATCAGCGCAAAGCAGACAAGGGGCGACTTGCGCCATTTCAACCTCTCTGTTGCCGTGGATGACCAGTTTATGGACTGCCTTAACGGCGGCCGGGATTACCCGCTGGTGCACCCCGGGACCGGCAAAGCTGTGGGGCGCAGAAACGCAGAAAAAATATTCGGGCGTATGGCCTCTTCAGCCTGGCAGACCGGTGATCCGGGCCTCCTTTTCATCGACCGTATCAACCAAGACAATCCCCTCCCCGGGATGGGGCGGATTTCGGCCACCAACCCCTGCGGGGAACAACCCCTGCTGCCCTATGAATCCTGCACCCTGGGCTCCATCAACCTGACCAAGGTAATTGAAAACAAAGAAATCAACTTTGACGAACTTGACAGACTGGCCCGGACAGCCGTCCATTTCCTGGACAACGTCATTGAAATCAACCACTATCCGCTGCGGCAGATTGAAGAGGCGAGCCGCAGCAGCCGTAAGATCGGACTGGGGGTCATGGGCTTTGCCGACATGCTGATCCTGCTGAATATCCCGTACCAAAGTGACAGGGCCGTGGCCGTAGCCGGCCGGATCATGTCCCAGATTCAACGCAGTGCCGAGGCGGCATCTGCAGACCTGGCACTGGTGCGCGGCAATTTTCCCTGTTTTGACCACAGCATCTTTCCCAAACGGGGAGTCCGCCTGCGGCGCAACGCCACGCTGACCACCGTGGCCCCGACAGGGACACTCAGCCTGATTGCCGGTGTCAGCAGCGGCATCGAACCCGTCTTTGCCTTCGAGGGCCGGCGGCGTATCAACGGGGTGCTTTACGATGACATCCATCCCGTCTATGCCCGCTATCTTAAGGATCAAAAACCGATCCCAAGAGAGGTGTTCCAGAGCGCCTGGGATGTGGCTCCCGAGTGGCACCTAAAGATCCAGGCCGCATTTCAGCGCCACACGGACAATGCGGTTTCCAAAACCGTCAATCTGCCGGAATCCGCGACCCGGGACGATGTCCGGCAGGTCTTCCTCAACGCCTACGCCATGGGGCTCAAAGGGATCACCATATACCGCGACAAATCCCATGGCGACCAGATCCTCAATACCTGTACCGTCAACCGGGACGACTGCGGTTGACCCCCGGCTGTCCGGCACCCGCCTGGCTATGTTCGCTTACCAGCCTGATCCGAATTATTAAACAAGGTCTTTTCATTTCGTTCGGTATGTAATTCATTATAGAGCAAATGTTGCCAGCCAATCGCTTTTTCCATGGGCATGTTCAGTTTGTCCAAAATGGTGAGCCCATCCTTTTCTTTGGAAATGGGGCACGTATCATCAATTCCTATGATTTCTGTTTCCGTATACATATATGGATGCAATTGACAGACAAGAGGTCTGGATTCAAAGGGTAGAACGCATCCTGTTTTTGTCAGCATTCCGCAGCTTTTGTCTGAGTTTCGCTTAAGAACCCTGAATAGTCCTTCTGGATTCAATACCAAGGGCAACCAAGCCGGATCGTAGAAAGGATCAAGATACCAGGGTTCCGGTTTCTCAATCGTAAAAAAATCGTGCTGCCCAACACAGACATTGATTCGCTGTACATCTCCTAATGTCAAAACAATTTGTCTGTTAAGGCAACAGGAACCGCCTGTCAACGCACATGCGATACATGGTATATCGTTCATCAAAGTTATTTAACTCCTGTTATCAAGGTCGGCAGAGAGCATTCCATCCAAGCCGAGCATCCGGGGGACATCCGGTCCGTGGATATCGGCATCCATTAATCCAACCTTATATCCCATAAATGACGTCATCTCCGGAATTTTGACCCACCTGGTCATCCTATCCGGAAGCCTGGCGATAGAGCATCTCAGACATCTTGTAAGAAGCGTCTTTCAATTCATCCGTCAGGTGATGGATCTCGTTCATATTTTCACTTTCCATGATTTTTTTCAGCCGTTCGATGGCGTTTTCAATATTCGTTCTTGTCTGGCTGTCGATTTTGCCCCCGGCGTTCTTCAACGCCTTTGTCGTAGAATAGATGATTGAATCCGCATCGTTTCGTGCTTCAATCAGGGATTTTCTTTTTTTGTCTTCCCCGGCGTGAATGTCTGCATCCCTGATCAGCCGGTTGATCTCCTCTTTGGACAGTCCGCTGGAAGCCGTAATCCGGATGAATTGACGTTTTCCGGTTGCCAGGTCTTTTGCCGAAACATTCACGATGCCATTGGCGTCGATATCAAAAGTGACTTCAATCTGGGGGATTCCCCGGGATGCCGGTGGTATCCCCATCAGTTCAAAGCGGCCCAGTGTTTTATTTCCCTGGGCCATCGCTCTTTCGCCCTGAAGGACGTGAATGGATACGGCCGATTGATTATCCTGTGCGGTTGAAAAAACCTGGCTTTTTTGGGTTGGTATGGTCGTGTTTTTTTCAATCAACCGTGTCATGACGCCGCCAAGGGTTTCAATACCCAGCGAAAGCGGGGTCACATCCAAAAGAAGAATCTCCTTGAGATCTCCTTTCAATACCGCGCCCTGAATAGCCGCGCCCATAGCCACCACTTCATCCGGATTGACAGTTTTGTTGGGTTCTTTCCCGAAGATTTTTAAAACCCGCTCCCGGACTGCCGGCATACGGGTCATCCCGCCGACAAGGATGACCTCATCAAGATCTGAAGCTTTCAGTTTTGCATCGTTTAGGGCAGTTTTACAGGGGCCCTCCAGCTTGTTGAGCAGATCATCCACAATTGATTCCAGCTTGGACCGGGTCATTTCCCTTTTCAAATGCTTGGGGCCGTTTGCATCCGCCGTAATGAACGGCAGATTGATGTCCGTCTGCACGGAAGTTGACAGCTCCATCTTTGCTTTTTCACCGCTTTCTTTAAGTCGCTGCAAGGCCATTGCATCCGTTCGAAGATCGATACCGTATTCTTTCTGAAATTCATCTGCCAGATAGTCAATAATGCGCTGATCAAAATCATCTCCGCCCAAGTGTGTATCGCCGTTCGTGGATTTGACCTCAAAAACACCGCCTCCGATATCCAGGATCGAGATATCAAATGTACCGCCGCCCAAATCGAATACAGCGATCTTTCCTTCTTTTTTCTTGTCGAGCCCAAAGGCCAATGATGCAGCAGTCGGTTCATTGATAATCCGCAGTACATTCAGGCCTGCAATCCTGCCGGCATCTTTTGTGGCCTGGCGCTGGCTGTCGTCAAAGTAAGCCGGAACCGTAATTACGGCGTCACTGACTTTTTCCCCCAGATATTCCTCTACTGTATTCTTGATATTGCCGAGGATGAATGACGAGATTTCCACCGGACTGTGAGGTTTTCCACCCAGATTCACCCAGACGTCCCCATTAGGGGCCTTTTCTATTTTATATGGCAGTTTTCCTTTGTCTGTTTGTATTTCTTTTGAATCGAATTTCCTGCCGATCAGCCGTTTAATGCCGAATACGGTATTTTCAGGATTGGTAATGGCCTGTCTTTTAGCGATTTGACCGACCAGCCACTCACCGCTTTTTGAAATTGCAACAACGGATGGCGTGGTCCGACCGCCTTCGGAATTGGTAAGCACTTTGGCCTGCTCCCTATCCATAATGGCCACGCATGAATTGGTTGTGCCCAGATCAATACCGATTATTATGCCCATGTTGTTTCCTCCAGATTTTAAGGACTTTCATCTTGATCCCGCCCACAGAAATGATTTTGTCATTCTTATCGGTCTTCCCTGGGGCTTCAGTCCGAAAATGGCATATCTTATCTTGAACCCATAAAATAATATTTGGGCAATGATTATCAATGGTCTCCGAAAATCATTTTTTTCCCTTTTTGTACCATAATGCCCCCTTGTTGGATTTATATCTTCTTCTGCAGATCTTGCAGGTCAGGTCGTCTTCTTACTCGATGATCGGGTCTTAGGTTTTTCAGAAATCATGGCCTCGGTGGTCAGCATCAGGCCTGTGGCCGAAGCGGCGTTTTGAATGGTGAAGCGCATCACCTTGGCGGGGTCAATAACACCGGCCGCCGTCCACAATGGCGGTGCTGTCCTTGTCTGTTTTGACGGATTTGCAGGTTCCCAGATTTTCTGTTCTGATATTTTCCAGTTTGAAGCCTAAATCCTTATTATTTCCGCTTGAAAATACTCCGCCATCCGCCCATGGGTGTGTGAAGGGGCTTGAGATTCCGGGTCATGTCCCTGGGTTGCTCAATGATGTAAAAAAACCTGCTCATCCAGTTTCTGGACTTCCGGCAGGATCCATTTCAGATCCCGCCTGTGGCAGACAATGTACAATTCCATCACGGGCCCATTCATGCCTTCACCCATGAAAATCGTGACCGGCTGACCTTTGCCCCTTAGAAAATCGGCGATTTTCTGTCCTGCCCTGCGGGTCAGCAGTTTTAAAACAATGATGCCAAAGGCCAGTTTCCGTTCCACCACGATGCCCACCACGTTGCCTGTGGCATATCCGAATGCGTAGAACACCATTCAGCAAATCCATCAATTTTTGTCGAAATGTTAATATGGGCATTTGGGGGATTACTGGTGTCCTTCTACCCGTTGATAGCCGTTCCCCCGGCCTCATACCGTCATCGAAGGTATCGGCTCCAGGGCGATCTTCAACGCTTCATCAATCCATTCAACCGGTACAAATTCGATGGATTGACGCACCTCTTCCGGCAATTCATTCACATCGCTTTCATTGCGTTTGGGCAGGATCACCTT
>QKDP01000350.1 GCA_003252055.1 Desulfobacter postgatei
CCTTGAAGGGTACTGGAGTCAATGGGCACACCCAAAACAGGCAGGGTGGTATGGGCGGCAATGACACCGGCCAGGTGTGCCGCATGTCCTGCCCCGCAAATGAGTACCTTGACTCCCTGTTCCCGGGCCTGGGCCGCCAGCTGCACGGCCTTTTCAGGGGTCCTGTGGGCAGAGGCCACTGTGACATAGTAGGGAATATCAAATCTTTTGAGCATGACCAGGGCGCGTTTCATCACCGAAAAATCAGAGTCAGAGCCCATGATCACACCCACCTGGGGCGGGATAGCCATGCGTATTAATGCTTTGGCCCCAATATCCTTTCTTTTGAAGCAGTCTTTAAAATTGATTTTGGCACAGGCTTCATAGGCCGTATTAATGGCGTCTTCAACGGTATCGCCCAGGGATGTCACCCCCAGCACCCGGCCGCCGGATGCCACTACCTTGCCGTTGTCCATGGCTGTGCCGGCATGGAATACCACGGTGTCCTTGATCCCGTTGGCTTGATCCAGCCCTGTGATTTCATGGCCTTTTTCGTAAGATCCCGGGTATCCGCCGGCAGCAATCACCACACACATGGCAGCCCGTGGGTCAATCTTGATTGTATGGTTGTGCAGGGTACCGTTGCAGCAGGCTTCCATCAAAGGCACCAGGTCGTTTTTCAGCCGCATGAGGATGGGCTGGGTTTCAGGATCCCCAAGACGGGTGTTGAACTCCAGCACCTTGATGCTGTCTTTGTCCACCATTAATCCGGCATAGAGCACCCCTTTAAAGGGCGTGCCTTCCTTGGCCATGCCTTTCACCGCCGGGATCATTACCTCTTCCATGGCCTTTGTCCGCAGCAGGTGATCCAGAACAGGTGCCGGAGAATATGCGCCCATGCCGCCGGTATTGGGGCCTTTGTCATCATCGAATATCCGTTTGTGGTCCTGGGATTCGGGAAGCGCTAGCACGGTGTTGCCGTCGGTTAAGACAATAAAGGAGGCTTCCTCGCCCTTAAGGCACTCCTCCACCACCACCACGGCACCGGCATCACCGAATTTGTTGCCTTCCAGCATGTCGTCAATGGCGGTGTTTGCCTCTCCAAGGCTTGTGCAGACAATCACGCCCTTGCCGGCGGCAAGCCCGTCCGCCTTGACCACGCAGGGTGCGCCCAGGGCTTTTGCATAAAGCTTGGCCTGCCGGGGATCGGTAAAGGCTTTTCCCGCAGCACAGGGGATCCCATACTTAAGCATATGATTTTTAGAAAATACCTTGGAGCCTTCAAGCTGTGCTGCGGCTCCGGACGGACCGAACACGGCCAGCCCTTTTCTGTGAAAAACATCTGCAATGCCGGCCACCAGCGGCCCTTCAGGACCCACAACCGTCAGGTCAATCTGATTTTGCCCGGCAAATGCTGCCAGGGCATCAATATCTTCAGCACTGATATTCACATTTTCAGCAAGGCTTGCGGTTCCTGCATTGCCGGGGGCACAGTATATTTTATCTACAAGCGGGCTTTGCGCAATTTTCCAGACCAGGGTATGCTCCCGGCCGCCGCTGCCGACTACAAGGATTTTCATTGGGCTCTCCTCAAATTGGTCCTTTTATTTTCTTCTATGGCAAGTTCAATGAGTGTGTCCATCAAAACACCAAATTCATAGCCTGCCTTGGCTGCGGACTGGGGGAAAAGGCTTGTGGCCGTCATGCCGGGGATGGTGTTGGTTTCAAGGACATGGAGTTCACCATCTTTCAAAAGAATGTCCGTTCTGGAATAGCCTTTAAGAAACAGTGCCCTGTGGGCTTTTACAGCTAATTCCTGTACCTGCTGTGTGGTGTGTTCATCAATGCGGGCCGGACAGATTTCATTGGTTTCTCCTGCCACGTATTTGGCCTGGTAATCGAAAAATTCATGGCCCTCGCCAGGGACTATTTCAATGACGGGCAGGGCCTCAAGATCCTGGTTGCCCAAAACCCCGCAGGTCAGTTCCGTTCCCTTGATATATTGTTCAAGGATCAAGGTGTCATCATTCTGAAAGCCTTTTTCAATGGCGTTGGGCAGATCCTTTTCATGGGATACAATGCTCATGCCCACCGAAGAACCGGCGCATACCGGTTTGACCACCAGGGGAAAACCAATGGCATTTACCTTTTCCGGATCAAGGTCGGGAGCGTGGGTGGAAATGGATATATAGTCAGGGGTGGGAATGCCTGCCTGGCGGTAAAGTCTTTTGGCCATCAATTTGTTCATGGCAACGGCTGAGCCCAAAACACCTGCCCCCTGATAGGGAATGTTCAAAAGATCTAAAAGCCCCTGAACCGTACCGTCTTCCCCAAAGGGTCCATGGAGAATAATCAGAGCCGCATCAATATCCGGTGCCTCTGTTACAAGTTTTGCCAGATCAAATTTGGGATCATACCGTTTGATGTCGTATTTTTTTTTATCAAGGGCCTCAAACACCTGATTCCCGCTGTTTAAGGATACTTCCCGCTCTGTGGACACCCCGCCCGATAACAGGGCCAGCCTGATTTTTTTCATACATCTCTCCTTTGGTACCTTTGGTATTGATTGGACGATCAGCCTTGGACGATCAGCCCTGGATGATGTTCTGACGCGCTTTTTCGAACTCTTCTTGGGTGATCAGATCCTTTTCATAAAGCGCGTTGAGTTCCAGCAGTTTACGTTCCGCCCTGTCAGCTGCGCTTTCAATGAGCCGGGCATCGGAATAGGGGGAAAGGCCGGTGTGGTTCGGCAGCAATGGGTGCTCTTTGGCTTTGATTTCAAAGGACGCAAGGCCGCCAAGCAGTCGGACCTCAACCGCCCTGTCCTGGAATTCCGGGGCGCCTAACACCTCGCTTAACGAAGAAGAGGTTTCTTTCATCCTGTAGTAAATGAGCCAGGCAATGGTGAGCACCAGGACGGCAATGCCGGCCATGATCCATGGAAGATAGTGGTAAATTCCCTTGAACAGCAACACGGTAAGGCCGATGCCGGCCAGAAGAAATACGTGGAGCAGCAGGATAAAATAGGCCACAAAAATATTTTTAAATACTCCGTCTTTGTCTTTTTTACGTATACTCATTTTATTTTTCTCAATAATGAAGTTCTGTACCGGTCCCGGGCCAGGGCACTGCCGGGTCCGGCTGAACGGACCGCATCGAGCTTGGCCATCAGGTAATTTAGTTTTTTGTGCAGCTTTGCCTGATCCGCAGATGCCTGTCCGGTCTGCTCCATGAGTTCACGCACATGGCTCATCTGCTTTCTGATTTCAACTTCAGGGGGCAGGAACCCTGAATTTTTCAGGATCTTATGGGCCATGCGAAGATCATTGGGTACATGGCTGTCTTCAAACAGTAGAGGTTTCCCCTTACCCTCAAGATTGTCAAACCGGCCCTGTTTCTGGGCCGCTTTGATACGCTCTTCAACTATGGCTTCAAATCCTGGAATCATAACAGATACGGACGGCTCCGGTTGCTTGGCAGCTGCGTAAAGCAGGTTTTATGCAGAACCTGCATCAAGAACATGAATTCTATTAAAACAAGGCCTGTTTTGCAAGCTATTTTCTTGACACCTAAATGGCAATACGGTATCACCACTATGCTGATTATTAAGCTGAATATTAATATAGATACGATACCTATGAGCAAGCAGAAGAATATATCAAAAATCAGAAACATCGGGATCATGGCCCACATTGACGCGGGCAAGACCACGGTGACCGAGCGCATTCTCTATTACACGGGAAGGTCCCATAAAATAGGCGAAGTCCATGACGGCGAAGCCACCATGGACTGGATGCAGGATGAGCAGGACCGGGGGATTACCATTACCTCGGCCGTGACCTACTGCCAGTGGAAAGGGGCTACCATTCAAATCATTGACACCCCGGGCCATGTGGATTTCACCGTGGAGGTGGAACGGGCTTTGCGGGTCCTGGACGGGGCCATTGGTGTGTTTTGCGCCGTGGGCGGGGTGGAGCCCCAGTCCGAAACGGTCTGGCGCCAGGCAGACCGGTACAAGGTTCCCCGAATGGCCTTTATCAATAAAATGGATCGCATCGGTGCTGATTTTTTTGCCGCCTGTGATTCCATCCGGGAAAAACTGGCTGCCAACCCCGTGATGATCCAGGTGCCCATCGGGGCCGAGGATGGTTTCAGAGGCGTTATTGATCTTTTGACCATGGAGCAGATTGCCTGGAATGATGAGACCCTGGGCGCTGAATACACCGCCGGACCCATTGAAGATGAGTTCCGGGAACTGGCCGAAGAATATCGGGACAAACTGCTTGAAGCCGTGTCCGAACTTGATGATGCCATCATGGAAAAATACCTGGGCGAAGAAGAGATCTTAGTGGATGAGCTCCGGGCCGCCATCCGGGCTGCCACCATTCGCCGGACCATGGTGCCTGTGCTGTGCGGATCTGCTTTAAGGAATAAAGGGGTCCAGCCGCTTCTGGACGCCATTGACTATTACCTGCCAAGCCCCAAGGATGTCCCCCCGGTTAAAGGCGAGCATCCTGAAACCGGTGAGATTATTGAATTCAAGCCGGAAAAAAACGCTCCCCTGGCTGCCCTGATTTTCAAGGTATCCATGATTGAGGGCCGCAAACTCTCCTTTGCCCGGATCTATTCAGGAAAGATTGCTTCGGGAGCAGATGTGTTTAACCCAGCCCTGAACCGCAAGGAAAAACTGTCCAGAATTTTAAGAATGCACGCCAACAAGCGCGAGCGCCTGGATGAGGCCTCCGCCGGTGATATCATCGGCATCGTGGGCCTTAAAGATTCAGGTACCGGCGATACCCTTTGCAATCCGGACCATCCGGTGTTCTTGGAAAAAATGGAATATGCACAGCCGGTTATCTCCATTGCCATTGAGCCCAAAACCCATGCAGATCAGGAAAAGCTTGATGATGTGCTGGCAAAATTCATGATTGAGGATCCCACCCTTAAAATGAGCAAGGATGAGGAGACGGGCCAGACCATTTTGTCGGGCATGGGCGAACTTCATCTTGAAATCATCATTTCAAGGATGGTCAAGGAGTTCAACACCAGTGTGAATGTGGGCAAACCCCAGGTGGTTTACCGGGAGATCATTACGGCGCCTGCAACCGGCCAGGCCGTGTTTGAGCGCGAGATCCAGGGTAAATCCCATTATGCCAACGTCACGGTGGAACTCAATCCTTTGGACCGGGGCCGGGGGATTACTTTCAAATCCCTTGTGCCCGAGGAAAAAATTGCGCCCCAGTATATTCAGAATATTGAGACCGGAATCAGAGAGAGCCTGGAGGGTGGGTTCCTCAAAGGATACCCCATCGTGGACGTTGAGATTGTTCTGGCTGACGGGTTCAGCGAGGAAGGGAAGGCCTCAGAACTGGGCTTTGGGGTCTGTGCGGCCATGGCCGTAAAAGAGGCCCTGAAAAAAGCTAAAATGGCCCTGCTCGAACCCATCATGGATGTGGAGGTGTTTGTGCCGGATGCCAGTATGGGGGATGCCATTGCAGACCTCAATGCCAGGGGGGGCAGGGTGGAATCCATTACCCCGAAATCCGGCATCCAGGTCATCAAAGCCGTGGTGCCCTTGTCAAGGATGTTTGGTTATTCCACAGCCCTTCGTTCCGCCAGCCAGGGCCGGGGCACCTTTACCATGCAGTTTAAAAGTTTTGACGCGGTGTGATGCCATACCGGTCGGCAAACCCCCTAAGGCAGATAAGTATCTATCTGGCTGCCCGGCACTGCTTGTACATTTGAGGATATGGGATAGAGGGGGTGCCCGGCAAACTATGAACGCGTTTAAAATGGTATTATCGCCATGTCAGCCCGTGGCTGTTATATGAAACGACAAAGAACCATGGATAACTCCATAGTTCTTTGTCTCAGAAAAGTCTATCTATCTCATCTATATTACTGAACAAACGCGATTAAAAAGCAAATCTGATGCCCAGAACAACATTGTGGCTGCTAATCTCAGCATCAATCCCATCAAAATCCGCATCTTCCGTGGCAAAATATATGTACTTGAGATCCAGAGTAGCACTGTCGTTGAGCGCATACCCCACACCTAAACCAGCTTGGTAGGCAAACACAGTATCGTCATCACTTTCGTCTATACTATCGAGGTCTGCGTTAATGTTTGCTAACCCGATACCAGCCATGAGAAATGGGGTAAATGCGGTTGAATTTTTAAAATCATAGTAGCCATTAGCCATAAAGCTCAGGATAGAGACATCTCCGTCAAGGGATTCTGTATAACCGTAAACGCTTAATTCGTCCAAATCGTTTGCCTGGTATCCAATTGCAGCTTCCAATCTAATGTTGTATTCAAACTCATATCCTAAAGCCAATCCAATCGAATATCCTGTATCCGACGAAATTTCTGCAGAATACCCGAAGGCGTCAACATCTGAATCGCTCAGAAAGGCTGCGCCCAAGTCTCCACCCAAGTACATACCTTCGGCATACAGTGCGCTGCTTGAGGCAAAAAACATCCCCAAGAAACTTATCAAAATTAAAATACTTTTCTTCATTTTTATCTCCTTTTTTTAGTTGAAATCCAGTTGAACATCAATAAATAGATTTCCTTAAAAAACATCTATGGATTTTGTCCTGCCATGTCAATAAAAAAGTGAACACTATCGTGGGCCTGCTCCTACCGGATTCTAATTTTTACATGCGATTACCCTGGCGCGCCCTTTTTTTACTCTTGTCTTTCAGATTTTCCAGCTCGTTTTCGGCCTTTTCCAGCATCTTTTCATCGTCCAGGGTATCAATTGCCCGCTTAAGCTGGCGGGCCGCATTTTCTTCGTCATGAATCCGGGCATAATATACCCCGAGATAATAGTGGGACAGGGCCTGATGTGACTGTCTGGACATGATTTCGGCCATGTGGTAGTTGGCTTTTTCAAATCCGGGTTTGCCGCTTCCAAGTACGTGCTCAAGTCCCTTTTGGGCTGCGGGCAGGTTGCTGTTTTCAATCTGGGCAATGGAGCGGTTGAAAATGGCCCAGTCCCCCAGCAGGGCATCGTCCGTCATACTGTCCAGAATCGTTATGGCCCGGGTGTATTCGGTGTTGCGGATGTAAAGCCGCCCTAATTCCAAAAGAATCATGGGTTCAAACGGATCTTTTCCCAGGGCTTTATTGAGCTGTTCAATCCCTTCATTCATTCGTGTGGCCCGGCTGTACAAAAGGCCTAGGCCATAGTGAAGCGCCACATTGTCGGGATCGTTTTGGAGCGCCATTTCAATTTTCGGGATGTATGTGTCAGGGTCGCCGTAAAGCCCGATCACCCGGTATTTGACCATATTGTAGTCGAAATTTTCCGGTGGTATGGGTTTGTCTGCAGGTGGTTTGTAATCTGCTATGATTCCGGATAAATGGGATACCCTGGCTGCTGTGCCTGGATGGGTTTTAAAGTAATCGGGAATGTTTTCAACCCCCTGGTAATCGGTCTGCCTGATTTTCAGCAGGCTGTCCAATATGCCTTTGGGCGAATATCCTGTTTGCTCAAGAAAAAGAACCGCCTTTTGATCTGCTTCGGTTTCATTTTCCCGGGTAAAGGTCAGCATGGCCGACTGCCCGGCAGCCATGGAGCCGATGGTCATGGCCTGGCCCGCCTCTGTACTGCCGCCTGCGGCACCCATCAGAATGCCGGCCACTACCCCGGCCAGGCTGCCGGCTGCCACTATTTTGGACCGGTCAATGGCCTGGGATACATGCCTTCCCACGGCATGGCCGATTTCATGGGCCAGAATGCCGGCAAGCTCGTCCATATTATCCAGGGACTCAATCAATCCCCGGTGCACAAAAATATTGGCAGCCGGTGTGGCAAAGGCATTAAACGCGTCGTCATTGATCATGAAAAAATCAAAATGAAAGGGCTGGGGCGGCAATGGTTTGACAATGGCGTTGCCCACAATATCGATCATTTTCTGGGCAACGGGGTCATGAAGAATAACCCCTTTGTCTGTTATGAGTTGTAAATATTCTTTGCCAAGTTTGAGTTCATCGGGAATGGAGATGGCAAAGGTGGTGGCCGGGCACAAAAGCACAATGGCCAGAATTAGGCTTACAGCCTGTTTAAATCGTCTCATATTTAACAAGAGTTCTTTTTTGACGGTTGACCGTTTTGGCAATGCTGAGATTATGGACAAAACAGTTTGAAATGTCAAATTAGGGCTTGGTTTTATCTTCGCCCACTTACCTGCTGAAAAAACAAGGTCCAACAAAATTTCCAGGTTTTCGTTCAGACATTATTTAAACACAGGATACTAACACCAAAAATAAGCCCCCTGCAGGGGCGTATCCCTGCAGGGGGGCTTATTTGTCGAAAAAAAGAGTAGCTTCTATTTTGCAGCCGGGGCTTCCTGTGCATCCGTAGCTTCTTCAACTGCTTTGGCACCAAGTTCAGCGGCTTTGGTTTTAACTTCCTCAACTGCTTTGGTTCCAAGCTCAGCTGCATGCGTCTCAACTTCCTCAGCTGCCGGGGTTTCGGCTTCAGGTGCTTGGGATTCAACTTCCTCAGCCGCTGGGGTTTCGGCTTCAGGTGCCTGGGTTTCAACCTCCTCAGCCGCTGGGGTTTCGGCTTCAGGTGCCTGGGTTTCAACTTTCTCAGCAGCTTGAGTTTCAACTTCAGGTGCTTTGGGGGCTTGTTCCGACTTGTCCTGCTCTCCGCAGCCGACAAAGATCATTGCGAAAAGAAATACAACACTGACAATAACTACACTCATCTTGATTTTCATCGTTTTCTCCTTTGTTTATATTATAGTTGGGGACTAGTGAATTTTTAAGAGCATACGATAATTACAGGTCTCCCGTCAACTATTTAATCATTAGAATACTAATACCAAAAACAAGCCCCCCTGCAGGGGCGGATCCCTGCAGGGGGGCTTATCTGTCGAAAAAAGAACCGTCTATTTTGCAGCGGCCCGGGCCGAGGTCAGCCAGTCATTCCATTTCTAGATTATAAACATTTTAAAAATAATACCCTAAATTGATGTTAAAACGATTTTGCCAGTCATTATTCGGATTTGCCCCAAATTCTGTAAACGAATCATTTCCCACAAAATAATTTCCATTTGATTTTGCCCACTCGGCATAGCAATACCAGCCGCCACTGGCCCAAGCAATTCCGATAGTCATCAGTTCGCTGTCGTTGAAGCTGCTTTCTTCTTTGACAATTGAACTGTATTCAACATATGGGATAATGTAATCCAACCATCCGATTTTGGGTGTTTCCAGGTAGTAGCTTAAAGAAACACCAGGAATCCAGGCTTTAGCTGCAACAGGATAGGCGTAATCATATGCCCCCATGTCAACGAGTTCCTCTGTGGTTGTACCTGATTGATTCGTATAAGGATCGATATCATATTTATAATACGTTAGTTGCGAAGCCAGTTTCCAGTTATTCCATTTGTTTACCATGTGAACGGATGTGGCAAAATGGTCTCCATCATCCTGAGATCCATTGCTTTCAAGCATGCCGTACTGGAAAGAGGCGCCGATATCTGTCGGGACTGCGATATCGGAAATATGATAGATCGCTCTCAAATTGAATTGATGCTTTTCTTCATATCCACTTCCGGATTCATCGACAACATCGTAGGAATACCGCGCGCTGTCAGCACTTGATCCTCGCCAGTCTCCTTCATCTGTGAGATAATAGGCAATATCAAAATCCCAGTTGCCAAGAGGCTTTTTATACTTTACGCCTAAATCCATATCATCGGCCAGCCCCACATAATAATGCTGGTCAAAAAACCAGCTCTGGGAGATACCGTATGCACCCGGACCAAAAGGAACCCGGTTGACCCCGACCTGAATCTGGCTTTTATCTTCAAAGTTATAGCCGACCCAGCCGGTGTGCAGAAAATTATAGCCGTCCTGGAACCGATACTCCAACTTTCCTATCCATTGTTCTTTGGCATAATCCAAATTGATTCTGAAAGTATCAAACTCTACATTGCCACCGTGACCGCCTCTTGATGGGCCTGCACTGTTGGTATCATAATCGCCGATAACATAGTTTGCACGGATGGCACCGCCTATTTTTAGCGGGCCGAACTGAATCTTATTCGATTTCTTCTCTGTTTCCACCGCCGGTGTTTTTTTTATTTTTTGAAGCTCGGCATTTGCGGCGGATAATTTCTTTTCCAATTGCATGATTTTGTTTTGCAGTTCTTCGACTGTCTGCGCATTTGCCGGTGGGGGTGTCGTAAATAACATTCCAATAGAAAAAATTAATAGGCTAAAAAATAAAAGACTTACATTTTGTTTCACCTTTTTAGTTCTCATAAAAAGCTCTTTTTCTGGTATATAATTTCCTTCTTTATTCAGTCGCTGCACGTGCTTTTTGCAGCCAGTCGTTCCATGTGGCCAGATTTTTAGCAATCCACTCCGTGACATGCTTCTGGATGTCTTTTGCAGATTTTTCACCCGCGTTCATGCGCGTATTCTGCTCATTGATATCTGCAAGGGACAGGGTGAAGAGTTCGAAAAATTTCTTGGCCGCAGGATTGTCCGCCAAAAATTTTTTGTTGGCCACAATACGGATATCTGAAGCAACAAATCCCAGTTTCACCGGATCTGTCACTGCGCCTTCAATGCCGGACTGGGTCATCCTGTCCACGGCCTCGGCCTGGGCTTCAGTGGGCAGAATTTTAGGCACGTTGATCCACATCACGTCTTTCCCTGGTTTGAGTTTAAATACCGTCCAGTTCGGGGTCCAGGTATAAAAGAAGATGGGTTTTCCGGCTTTGTATGCGCCGATGGCAGACGCCATGCCAGCTTCGTAAGACGCTTTTACCGGATTGATGTCGTTTTCCAGATCGTAAACCTTTAAATGATGGGCAATTATTTTTTCACAACTCCAGCCCGGAGGGCAGGCGGTCAGATCGGCTTTGCCGTCATGGTTTTTATCAAAGGCCTTTTTAACTTCGTCGCGCTTAAAGTCGTCCAAAGACTTGATGTTGTATTTTTCAACCGCTTTTTTAGATACCAGATATCCCTGCAGGCCACCGGCTTTGGCCACGTATCCGATGGTCTGGGCTTTGTCCTTGAAATTTTTGGGCAACTGGTTGTTGTGCATGGGGAACCAGCCATTGCACCAGTAGTCTAAATCGCCCAGGGTCAATGCCTTGTAAAAAATCGGGTTTGTCAGGTCTTTGGGTTTGTTGACCTTATAACCTAGTTCGGCCAAGGCCCGGCTGACAAGCGCTTCCTGAAAATAACCTGTATTCCAGGTGGCCCGTGCAGGTTTAACGGTGATGCCTTCTCCGGGTTTATCTGAAGATGCTAAGGCCGGGGCCGCTGTGATCATGAAAACTGCGACCAGAAAAAAGCAGATGTTTTTTGCGACGCTCATAATTTATCCTTTATTTATTTTTATTCTTACCGGCCATGGACTGGGTGATCCTGTCCAAGAGCACTGCCACCAGAACAATGCTCAAACCCGCCATCACAGCAAGACCGATATCCAGTGTATTCAATCCTTGAATTACAGGAGATCCCAAACCGCCAGCTCCGATCAAGGCAGCAATTACCACCATGGCAAGGGCCATCATAATGGTCTGGTTCAGCCCTGCCAGTATGGTGGGCATGGCCAGGGGAATCTGAACCTTGAACAGCACCTGTCCGCGGGTGGCGCCAAAGGCGGTGGCTGCTTCCACCAGTTCCGGGTGTACCCCGCGAATGCCAAGACTTGTTAAGCGGATGATGGGGGGCATGGCAAAAATAATAGTGGCAAGGACGCCTGCCACATTACCCACGGAAAAGAGCATGACAATGGGAACCAGGTAGACAAAAGACGGGGTGGTCTGCATGGCATCCAGAAAGGGTCTGACAATGGTTTCCACCCGGTCGCTGCGCCCGGCGGCAATACCGACGGGAACCCCGACAATGGTGGAAAACAAAACCGAGGCCAAAACCATGGCCAGGGTAGTCATGGTGTCTGTCCAGAACCCGATCAGCCCGATAAATACCATTGCCACAAGGCTGAAAACAGCTAACCCCCATCCTGAGAACCGCCATGCGCAAAAGGCCAGAACAGCGATCACAATGATGGGCGGTACGGCGTTAAGGCCGATGTCAAATCCGGTTAAAATCTGTTCAACCGGCCATTTCACCATTTGAAATATATCCCGGTAATTATTGACCAGCCAGTCAACAAATGCAGTAATCCATGTATCTAGGGGGAGTACTTTTTCATCAAACATAATTTATTTTCCTGCTAAAGAGCGGTTTGAATGGTTTGGTCCGGTGCTTCACCTTCGTTGTGGCCGTTAATATCTGATTTGTGCAGGGTTTTCAGGAATCGGTTTTTGGAAACCACCCCCTTGAACACATTGTCATCGTCAAGTACCGGGATTGGAAAGCCTTTGGATGCCACTTCCGGCAGAATATCCTGCATATTGTCATTGGCATTGGCCGGATTGACTTCCGGCAGATAACAGGTATCAAGGGATGCTCCGGACCGGCCTTGCTCCACTGCCTCCTGAAGGGAATCTATGGATACGATCCCTAAAAACTGATGTTTGGCATTAAGCACATATCCGTGGTTGAAATCCCTGGCATTTAATAGTTCCAGGGCGCTTCGGATGTCGCCTTTTCTGGCCTTGATAATTGTGGGGTAATGGGTGTTGACAATTTCGCCGGCTGAAATGACATTGGTGGGATCCACCCCTCTGAAAAAGGCCCGGACATAATCGTTGGCCGGATTCTGGAGAATTTCTTCGGGCGTGCCCACCTGGACAACGCGTCCTCCTTCCATGATGGCGATGCGGTCGCCGATGCGAAGGGCTTCATCCAGATCATGGGAGATAAAAACAATGGTCCTGTCGCTGTCTTCCTGGAGCTTGAGCAGTTCATCCTGCATTTCGGTGCGGATCAGTGGGTCCAGGGCGGAAAACGCTTCGTCCATCAGCATGATATCCGGTTCCGCAGCCAAAGCCCTGGCAAGGCCGACGCGCTGCTGCATGCCCCCGGAAAGTTGCCTGGGGTATTGGTCTTCCCAGCCTTCCAGACCCACCTGGCTTAGGGCTGCTGCAGCCCGCTTGTTCCGCTCGGCTTTGGGCTCTCCAGACAGTTCAAGGCCGAACGCGGCATTTCCCAAAACCGTGAGATGGGGCATCAGCGCAAAGGATTGAAACACCATGCTCATATGTTTGAGCCTGAATTTGACAAGGTCCTTGTTTTCCATGGCTGTAATGTTCTGGCCGTTAATATGGATTTCACCGGCTGATGGCTCAATCAGCCGGTTGAACATTCTGACCAGCGTGGATTTGCCCGATCCGGAGAGGCCCATGATCACAAATATTTCTCCGCGTTTAATGGAAAAATCCGCATTGTTTACGCCCACGGTCATGCCGGTTTTCTCAAGGACCTCTTCTTTTGTCAGGCCCTGTTCGATAAAGGATATTGCCTTTTGGGGGTCCGGACCGAAAATTTTAAATATATTTTTAACAATGATTTGATTCATAGATCGTTCTTCTTTCTACGCAAAAGCAATTTCGCTATATTTGAATGTATCTTTGGAATTTATATATTGTATTCAATGTATTTTGTCAAATGATGAAATATGAATATGTCTATAATTTATTTAAATTATAGACATATTTTTACTAAAGAAAATTTTAAACAATAATTTAATATTAAGAGTGCTTTGATTTCTAACGCGTCGTCCGGTTTAAATTAATTTGAGACGGCGAACCTCTTTATTTTTAGGTGCAATATGGATGTGCTGATTTGCATTGCCACATTCATCGTTATTTTTCTGGCTGCCAGGCAGATTGGCGACCTGGTGACATGTACCGGACTCCAGCTTAATTGAGGATTAACCCTGTTTTACATATTTTTTACATGTGATTGGCCTGGATCAGATCCTTTTGCGCTCGACAGAATTTATAAAATATGTTTGAATGCTTTTCTCGGAAGCCTGCTTCAAACTCCAATGACAATATAAGGAGGCGTATGGACAGTTCTGCAGCATGTTTATCAGAATCTATTATCTTTAATGGGCTTGATGCCCAGGATATTGACAGTCTTGTCCCTCTGTTTTCAAGATGGACAGTTATGCCTGGTGAAATACTGGCCCGGGTGGGTCATAGCGCTCAGTTTTTCTTTCTTCTGGAAGAAGGCACCCTGCTTGTGGCCATGGAAGAGGGCAGAGCTGTGGTGCTCAACAGGCCAGGGGATTTTGCAGGTCTGTCAATGGTGAGCCTGAACGGTAAAAATACCGCTACAATTACGGCGTTGGAAAAAGGGGCTGTCTGGGTTGTGCCCTGCCGGAATATCCTTGATCTGATCGGCCATGATACCCAGATGGCAGCCATAATTATGGATGGATGGCAGCAGTTCTTTGCGGAAAAAGCCCCCTTTTGTTCAAATCCTGCCGAAACAGGTGTTGCTTAAGAATTAAAAAAAGATAATAAATAAATAAAGAGGTGTGTTGTGAATGGAGTTGACGCTGTCGGCGTTCTTTATGGACTTGAAGCCATAATCGTCCACAACGGGTGGGCAATTTCAATTGTGGGCATTACGATTGTGTTCATAGGGCTTGTTGCTCTGTCCGCCCTGATCTCCCAGCTTCATAAGCTGGTGGCCTTGTATGATAATCCCGGGAAAATAAAAAAAATATTTGCTTCAAAATCTGAATCTGTTGCCAGGCCGGGTCCCCCTATAAAGCACCTGGTTCTCACCGAGGCTCAAAAACAGGTATGCCGGCAGTATAACCTTTTGGCTCAGACCATGGATGATGTGATTTCTTTGCCAAAGCTTTTGCGTATGGCCGAGCTTTCCGGCTTTAAAGATCCCCATACCAACATCAATCTCCTGCTTAAATCCGGTATTCTGTGTGCTGATGAACAGGGGTATTTCAGATGGGATGAGGATATATTCATCCGTACCATTTCTTGATTTAATTTAATTTAGGATAGGGATTTCTATTTCCTGACAGCTGACAGCCCGCCCGAAGGGCGATAATGTAAGACTGACACTTAACTACTTGCTCCCCATGGGGAATTGAAAGAATTAAAAATCAATGGACGCTTTATTTTTAGAGTTTTTTCAAAACACCGGGTTTTATCTGTGCGACTACCGAAACATTATCATGATCATTGTTGGCATGATCTTTATATATCTGGGCATTGCAAAGGATTATGAGCCGTTGCTGCTGGTTCCCATCGGATTTGGCATGCTCGTGGGGAACATTCCTATTTTCAAGGGGCTGGGTCTTGGTATTTATGAAAATAATTCAGTTCTGCACTACCTGTATTTCGGGGTAACCCAGGGCATTTACCCGCCTTTGATATTCCTTGGCATCGGTGCCATGACTGACTTTTCAACGCTCCTGGCACGACCGGTGCTCATGCTTTTAGGCGCGGCGGCCCAGGCAGGTATCTTTATCACTTTTCTGGGTGCTCTGGCCTTAGGTTTTCTGCCCAATGAGGCAGCTGCCATCGGGATCATCGGCGGGGCAGACGGCCCCACGGCCATTTTCCTGACCTCTAAGCTGGCCCCGCATCTTATCGGTCCCATTGCCGTTGCGGCCTACAGTTACATGGCCCTTGTGCCGGTAATCCAGCCGCCCATCATGAAGTTTTTAACCACCCGCAAGGAACGGCTCATCCGCATGGAAGATCCGCGCCATGTTACCAAGCGCGAAAAAATGATATTCCCGGTTGCGGCCTTTTTGCTCTGCTGTTTCCTGGCACCTGCAGCCCTGCCGCTTTTGGGCATGCTGTGCTTTGGCAATATACTTAAAGAGGCTGTGGTTACAGAGCGTCTGGCTGTTACCGCACGCACAGCATTGATTGATATCGCCACTATTCTTTTGGGCATTACCGTGGGGGCATCCACCCAGGGAGATGTCTTTCTTACCCATAGCTCAGTGAAAATATTTATTCTAGGTGCGCTCTCCTTTGCCATTGCAACGGCAAGTGGGCTATTGTTTGCCAAGTTCATGAACCTGTTTTTGAAAAAGAAAATCAATCCCCTGCTGGGTGCTGCCGGTGTTTCGGCTGTACCGGACTCTGCCCGGGTGGTACACATTGTGGGCCAGCGGGAAGATCCTTCAAATTTTTTGCTCATGCATGCCATGGCCCCTAATGTTTCCGGCGTTATCGGGTCGGCCATTGCTGCAGGCGTGCTTTGGAGTCTTATGCTTTAGGGGTATGATCAACATAAAAATATGATTTGTATTTTATAAGGAGAGCGGCTGGTCCTCCCCGTCTTTGATCATTCTGGTTGGAAGGCCGATTTGGCTGAGTATTTTCAAAAACGGTGCCGGGTCCAGTTCCTCAACATTTTTCATCTCTTTACAGTCCCAAACGCCTTCGGCAATGAGCATGGCTGCCGCTGCAGGAGGAACTCCGGCTGTATAGGCAATTGCCTGGCTTTCGACTTCTTTATAGCAGGCTTCATGATCACAGATGTTGTAAAGGAGCACCTCTTTCTTTTCGCCATGGACGAGCCCTTTTACCAGATCGCCGATGCAGGTTTTGCCGGTATATTGCGCGGCAAGTGACACCGGGTCCGGCAGGCACGACTTGACCACTTTCAAAGGGATCACCTCCAGCCCTTCCGCCGTGGTGAGAGGCTGCTCTGAAAGCAGGCCGATGTTCTTCAGCACGGTAAACACATTAATATAGTGGTCACTGAAGCCCATCCAGAACCGGATGGAATCCGCATCAATATTTTTAGCCAGTGAATGAAGCTCATCGTGCCCGTTCAGATATATGGGCATCTTTCCGACCACCGGAAAATCGTAGGTCTGTTTTTCTTCAAACATCTCTTTTTTCACCCATTGGCGGTCAATATAGGTCCATACCCCGCCGGTAAACTCACGGAAGTTGATCTCAGGATCAAAATTGGTGGCAAAGTATTTTCCGTGATTTCCGGCATTCACATCCATGATGTCAATGGTATCAATGGCGTCGAAAATATATCTGTCGGCATAGGCGGCATAGGCATTCACAACGCCTGGATCAAAGCCCGCACCGAGGATGGCTGTAATGCCTTTTTCACGGCATGCTTCAAGACGTTTCCACTCGTAATTGGCATACCAGGGGGGCGTTTCGCAAATTTTATCCGGCTCTTCATGAATGGCGGTATCCATATAAGCCGCACCTGTATTGATACAGGCCGTAAGAACACTCATATTTATAAACGCCGTGCCCACGTTGATGACAATCGAAGTGCCTGTCTCTTTAATCAGTTTTTCCGTGATCCATGGCATCTATTTGATAAGCTGTTATGGAATATTCATCACTTTTTTTGCTGCCCTTGCGCCGAATGCTGTCGATAATTTTTTCACATTTAAGCAGCGTTCTTGAGGCGATAACAATATTTCCAAGGACATCATTATTTTGTGCGCATTTATGAGCCGCGACATTGGCCACGCCCCCGGCACCGATTATCATCACGTTTTTTTTCATTATTCTTTCCTTTCTTTAACCAAGCGGGTGTTTTTCACCCCCACCTAAATAAACCGTATGCCATAAAGCACTGTTAAATCCTTAATTCTATCGTTGATAGGCCTCTTTTATAGTCTGTATAAGAGGATTTCTGTAATACGTCAATTTTTCCGTCAGTACGCATGATCGCCACGGACGGCATTTTTAAACCGTTAAACCAGTTTTTTTTCACCATGGTATAACCGGCGGCGTCTTCAATCACGATGGTATCACCGGTCTGAAGTTCGTTTTGAAAACGACCCTCTCCGAAAATATCGGCGGCAAGACAGGACCTGCCTGCAATTTGATATAAAAATCCTCCCTGAGCAACCGTTCCTTCAAAAGTGGCGGATTCCCTGTATACAAGCAGATCCAGCATATGCGCTTCAATGGAGGCATCCACAATGGCGATCTTTTTTATATTTTCAACGATATCAAGCACGGTTGTTACAAGGGTGGTTGTATGGGCAACGGCCGCTTCTCCCGGTTCCAGATAGACCTGCAGGCCGAATTTCTTTGAAAAGTTTTTTATGATTTCAACAAAGTGTACCCTGTCAAAATGGTCTTCAGTATAGGAGATACCGCCTCCCAGACTGATCCAGTCAAATTGTTCTAAAAAAGTTCCGTATTTAAGGCTGATACCGGCAAGCATCTGTTCAAAGGCCGCCACATCTTCATTTTCACAGTTAAAGTGAACCATGGCCCCGGAAACCATGGGCATAGCCGCTTCTATATCTCTTATGGATGTGACGCCGAGCCGGGAAAAGGTGCGGGCAGGATCTGCCAGGTCAAAATTGCTGTGGCTCACACCGGGGTTGATTCTGATACCACAGGTAATGCCGCTGCATTCCGGGTAAAATTGCTGGAGCTGTGACAGGGAATTAAAGATGATCTTATCTGAAAATACTGAGATTTTTTTTACATCTTCGCTGCTGTAGGCAACACTGTAAGCATGGGTCTCCTTGCCAAAGGTTTCATACCCTAGTCTGGCCTCATAGTATGAAGAGCTCGTGGTGCCGTCCATGTATGGCTTCATCAGATCGAAAACCCCCCATGTGGCAAAACATTTCAGGGCCAGAAGCAGTCTGGCACCGCTTTGCTCTCTGATGGCGGCCAGTTTCTCCATATTTTTATGGAGTTTCTTTTCATGAATAAGGTAACAGGGTGTTGGAAGTTTTTTCACTGCACCAATCCTTTACAGTAGCAGGTAAAATATCCGTAAAAAAAACACAGCATTTATGGTGCTGCAAAAAAAGAGAGTTGAATATACAGTTTTTATTTCCGTTTTTACATTTTTTTTTTGCAGGTGCTTAAAAAAAATGGCGCAACCTTGCGGATGCCGGCAGCCATTGAGGAAGGCGCTGATATCCCTGGATCATTCCCGGGAACCCGGGAAAATTGAATTTGAAATGCACAATTGTCTGATGAACGGTTTTGCCCAAAAAAATTCTTGACTCCTCTTGCCGCCGCATTATATAAATCTGTTCCTATAGCATTATTTTATTGAAACCCTGTTTCGGTATAGCCTTTTAACTGGCGCGGTTCCCCAGGTACTTGATAGGTGGTCGATGTGTTAAGGCTGCTTCAGTGGGGAATCTATTCGATACCCGTAAGCAAAATTGAATGAAGGAGAGAAAGAGCGTATGTCTACATTAGAGGAACGCGTACGTTGTAAAGAGCTGCTCAGCAAGGTAAAAACCCCTGAGGAATGTGTCCAGTACTTCAAAGATGGCATGAATGTCGGCATGTCCGGATTTACCCCGGTCGGCTATCCGAAAGTGGTACCCATCGCTCTTTGTGACCACGTTGAGGAAAACAATCTGCAAGGCAAGTTAAGGCTCAACCTGTTTATCGGTGCTTCTGTCGGTGCCGAGGTTGAGGACCGCATGGCCACATTAAACATGATTGACCGTCGCTGGCCCTATCAGACAGGCAAAAATATAGGTAAAGGCATCAACTCTGGTCAGATTCGCATGGGTGACAAACACCTTTCCATGTTTCCTCAAGATCTGAAATACGGCTTTTACACCATGGATAGGGGCGGCGGGCTTGATCTCGCAGTTATTGAAGCATCCGCCATTACCGAGAATGGCGACATCATTCTTACCGGTGCCGTGGGTGCCGCGCCTGAAATCATTGACGTCGCTGACAAAATTATTGTTGAGATCAATACCGGTCTGCCCTCCTTCGAAGGCATGCACGATATCCTTTTGACCGATCTGCCGCCCTACCGGAAAATTTATCCGGTGACTGATCTGCGTCAGCGTATCGGCACACCTTGGGTTCCCACCGACAAGAGCAAGATCATTGCCATTGTCGAATCCAAGCTGCCTGACAATGGTCGAGCCCTGCGCGGTACCGACGATGTTGCCCAGGCTATTGCCGACAACATCGTTGATTTCTTACAGAATGAAGTAAACGCCGGTCGTCTGCCCAAGAACCTGCTTCCCCTGCAATCCGGTGTGGGTTCCATTGCCAATGCCGTTGTCGGTGGTCTGACCGCAAGTCCCTTCGAAGATTTGACCGTTTTTACCGAGGTTCTGCAGGACACCTTCCTGCCCTTCCTTGATTCGGGTAAATGCAAGTACATCAACTGTACGTCACTGTCGCTGTCCAACGATGCATTTGTTGATTGGTGGAAAAATTTCGATACATATAAGAACATGGTTATGATGCGTCCGCAGCAGATTTCCAACAATCCGGAACTCATTCGTCGTGCGGGCGTTATCGGCATGAATACACCGCTTGAATTTGATTTCTATGCACATGCCAACTCCACCCACGCAGGCGGTACCCGCATGCTGAACGGTATCGGCGGTTCCGGTGACTTTATACGTAACGCTTACATCTCCATGATGCACTGTCCCTCCTGCCGTCCCACCAAGAATGATGAGTTTGGTCTTACGGGTGTTGTACCCAAGGTTCCCCACGTCGACCACACCGAGCACGACATTGATGTCCTGGTTACCGAGCAGGGTTTGGCCGACCTGCGTGGTCTGGCGCCAGTTGATCGCGCCCGCGTAGTCATCGACAAATGTGCACATCCGGCTTACAAAGATTACCTCACTGATTACCTTGATCGCGCCATCAAGGCAACAGGTGGTCACCATGAACCGCAGCTGCTCGATGAGTGCTACAATCTGCACCTGAGCTTTGCACAAAACGGCACCATGCGTTTCTGGGAAAAATAGAAAAAAGCCCATTACCAGCAAACCAGAGCCCTGCCGAAACTCGGCGGGGCTTTTTTATTTGTATCTTTCCGGTAACCGGGTGTTGTCTTCATGTGATGCTGCCGGGGAGCCCCGGCAGATTGCCAAGCCCCCCGGCAGATAAGGCCCGTGGTCAAAATCCGGTGACCATGGGTCTGACAGGTTGTTATCCGCCCTGGGGAATAAAATCCGGATCAGTGACCCTGATGATGGCATATCCACCCTGAAGATTTTTAACACGGGTAAACCCGTTCTGGTTCAGGATGATCTGGCATTCAAAGGATCTGGCGCCCGTACCGCAGAAAAGGCAGAGGTCTTTGTCTTTGGGCAGTTCACTGAAGCGTTCGCGCAACTCGGGCTGGGGCAGGTGGAGCCAGCGGTCCGCCCCGTATTTGTCAATAAACGGCTGGGCTTCCACAGTCTCTCTTAGATCCACCACCGTAATTTCGTCTTTTTCGAACAGGTCAATAAACTCAGGCCAGTCAATGGGGGTGTTTCTGCCGTCCAGAATATTATCCAGCACATTGCCGGCATTGTTGATCACATCCATGGCCGATGCAAATGGCGGTGCATAGCCCACTTCCAGGGTGCACACCTCATCCACATTCATGCCTTTGTGCAGCAGCGGCACCACAGCATCCACCCTGGCCTTGACGGCATCAATCTGTTCGCCCACGGCTTCCACGCCTAACACCCGGCGACTGGTCCGGTCGGCAATGAGCTGGATGAACATGAATTTTGAGTTGGGATAGAAATGAGCCCGGTCAAATTGGGCCACCATGGAGTGAACCGGATCAAACCCGGCGGCTTTGGCCTGGTGGATGGTCAGGCCTGCTGTGGCCACGCCTATGCCGAACACCTTGATGCAGAAGGTGCCCACAGTGCCGTCAAATTGGGCAGACTTGCCAAAGATGTTGGTGGCAATGATCCGGCCCTGGCGGTTGGCAAGGGAGCCCAACGGCATGGGAAGCTGATCCCCGGATACCAGGTTGCGCACCTCAATACAGTCGCCGCCTGCGTATATATCGGGGTCCGTGGTTCTTAAGTTTTTATCCACGATCAGGGCGCCGCCCCGGCCGACAGCCAGGCCCGCTTCTGCCGCAAAACCCGTGTTGGGGCGAACACCCACGGCCATGATCACAAGATCACATTCAATCACTTCGCCACTGACCTCAACTCCGGTAACGCCGTTTTCGGCATCCCCAAGGATTTTGGTGACCTGGGCGCCGATTTTGACACCCACCTCATTGTTCTCAAGTTCTTTTTCAACAATAAGGGCAATATTGGGACCAATGGCAACGGGCAGTACATGGGGGGCCATCTCTACAAGGGTGGTTTCCACACCCCACAGATCGGTCAGGGCTTCGGCCATTTCAACACCTATGGCACCGGCACCGATGACCACGGCATTTCCCACGGCACCCTTGCTGATCAACTCTTTGATGGCGTGGGCATGGTGGAGGTTGGATACTGGATATACGCCCGGCAGGTCTGCGCCGGGGATGGGTGGGGTAAAAGGTGTGCCGCCCGTGCCGATGACAAGCTTGTCATAGGGCATTTCAGAATCGGTCCCGTCTTCAAGGTGGCGGACTTTGAGCAGTTTGTTTCTGCGGTCAATACCGATGGCTTCCACCCGGGTAAGTACCTCAACGCCTTTGACTGTACGGAAAAATTCCGGGTCCCTGATGTGGTGGGCCGTGGTGGAGTATAATTCTTCAATCTCACCGATATCCCCGCCGATATAATATGGAATGCCGCATCCGCCATATGAAATTAAGTTATCCCTGTCAATCATCGTGATTTTACAATCGGGATCAAGCCGTCTGAGGCGGCTGGCCACTTTGGGGCCCAGGGCCACCGCACCGATAATAATGATTTTTTTTGCCATGTGAACCTCATTTGTTTGCCCGGTTTTTAAAACGTGTAGAAAAACCGGATCGTGTCAATATACCCGAATCAAACCCCTCTTAATTACTAAAACAAAATACGCTAATTAAAGGTAATGCTCAAGGATTTACTGGCAGGCCTGTCTTTTTATCCTGAAGCAAACCGGTTGATCCGGCTGTGCAGTTTTCCGACATAGTGGCCGTGGTTTGGCTCACCATCAAAATATTGATGTAAGATATTGTATTAGGCAGACGAGGGAATGATAAAAAAAGATTCCCCCTTGAAAGTTCCTCCCTTTTTCAGGTATGAGTACAGGTATGAAGAAAACATTATTTAATCCTTTTGAATGCCGGACAGACCGGGATGTCAGAAATCTTTTGGGCAGTGCATTTATTTCAGCCCTGCATAAAGGTGATCAGTCACCTGTGACACAGGCGGTTTCGGACCTGGGCCAAAAAAAGCTGCCTGACCCGGCCCAAAGTTACATTAAAGTGCGGTGCAGCCGGTATGCCGCTGTTTTGCCGCAAATATCGTCAAATTCGCTTTTAGGTGCCGATATCTATGCAACAGCCGGCCTGCTCTGGGATGAGGCTCTTTTTTTTGAATGTCATGAATGGCTTGAGCAGGATTACAGAGCGGTTCAGGGTCAGGAAAAAAAGATCCTGCAGGCAATGATACGCACAGCCGGTACATTTGAGCTACTGGCTTACAACAGGAAAAAGGCGGCTGTCTCAGTTGCAGCTAAAGCCCTTTCCGTGCTGGATTCCCATTTTTTGCAGGTGCCTGTATCGTTTAATATTCAGCCCAAAATTGCCCGCTTAAGAACTGTTATTGAAGACGCCTGAAAAAAGTTTTCCATCGGTTAAAAAATTATCCATTATTTAACCGGGTTGTCTTCAACTGCCGGGATAGAGTATACGCATAGAAAATAGACAGAAAATACTAATATTTCGAATAGGTTGCCCTTTTGTTTCAAGGACTGAATGCGGCTTTTTAGAGACCTGAAATGGAATTTTTAGCCCTGATTGAGAAAATTCAGGTTGATTTTATAAACATTAATTAATATACAAAAGACAACTTTATATACTAGCGCATTGAATCAGCAATAGTGTTTATGTGAT
>QKDP01000146.1 GCA_003252055.1 Desulfobacter postgatei
AGATGAAAATTGTGCTTTTATGGACTGAATGGCTGTGTCCAGATCAATCTTATCGGCACATGTAAAAATATCTACTGCTGCATAATCATGCTCGGGCCAGGCATGAACCGTAAAATGGGATTCGGCGATAATTACCACACCAGATACCCCCTGGGGTTCAAACTGATGAAAGGAACTGCTGATAATTGTGGCCCCGCTTTCCCGGGCCGCTTTAAGCAGAATGGTTTCGACCCTGTCCTTATCAAGCAGAACATCAGGTGCACAATCGTAATATTCAATAGCAATATGCCGACCCAAAGCAAAATCCGGGCCATGACAAGTGGCTGTCTGCTTTCTGTTTTTATCAAGCAATTTTCCCAACACACTCCAATGCAAAAAATATTAACCCATGTGGTCTCCTAAATTAATTTTTTAAAAAAAATATAAAGGCACCACAAAGCCCAAAAAAGAGTTGAATAGCTAAAGTAAAGGCGATCAGAACACTTCCATCACAGAGGAAAATCTTTGAAATTGAGTTTCTCTTGGTAGATTTTTTTCTTTAAGCCGTTCAATCATGGATGACGTATTAAAACGCAGATAAGGATTGACCTTAAGTTCTTCAGACAGACGGGAAACAACATGGTCCGGATTATAGGAAAATGCGTACCCGTTTAAATCCGGGTTATCCGGTTCAATAATTTTGGCATATTTCAAAGCCTCAAGAACATAATCGTGTCCGGCATAAACCAGGGTGTCGCCGGGAAGGGCCATCAACTGCTTTAAAGAGTTGAAAAAGGCGTGAAGATCTCCTGAAAAACAATTGCCAACCGTGGCGTTGAACAGCGTATCACCGGTTACAATAAATCCTGTCCCCTTGAAACAAAGCGAATCCATGGTATGTCCGGGGGTCAGTATCACCTCAAGCCCGGTTCCGTCTTTCAGGTCAAGAATCTGGCCATGTAAAAGCGAAGTGCTGTCAATAAACCGCGCATTTGTTGTTTTGATAAGGGCATTGTTTCCCTGGGTATGGTCTGCATGGGTATGGGTATTGGTAACAATGTCTATGGGAATGTTTTTTTCTTTGGCAAATTCTGCCATATCATCCGGGGCCCCCGGGTCAATGGCAATGGCTGATTTTTCACTGTAAACCAGGTACCCCAGATTATCTGCACCGTATTTAAACTGTTGAATATCCAAACACCCGATCCTTTTTTTTAAAACATTTCGTCTTCATCTTCCCCAAAGGCACCTTCATCCTCATCCTGGCCCGGACCGCCTTCTATGGGGTCATCGTCATACACGTCCATATCATCCCCATCCATCAACGCATCATCCAGCTGAGCATCAAGACCGTGGTCATCAAAAATGATACTGATGGCTTCTTTCAGATTACGTTCAAAACTTTCAGTGTAATCGTCATCCTCTTCTGCTGAAAATTCATAGAGTTCTTCATGCTCTTCAATCAGATCCCTAAGATCAGCTTCCATTTCAGCCCGGGCATAAAAATCGGCTTCATAAGCATCAATAATGTCTTCATACAGGTCATATAACTCAAACGCCTCAACGGCATCAAAAATGGTCATTTTTTTTGCCATATTCAATCTCCCGGATTTTTATCTAATTTCTATGGTAATAATGGTTTTATAATTGTCAAACACCTAAGCGCCTTAACATCTACCTTAAACATGATTGCACTTAGATACACCCTCACCCTAATTATTGCTTGATAAAGAAGGGTTATAAATTGAAACTATTTACAACTTTTTTTTATGGATTTTTTATTCTGGTAATCTGTCAATGCCAGATAAAAAGCACCAACACAAAGCTCGGCGCAATGATAATGGTCTTCAGGCAAGGTCTGAAGATACGCCTTAACCATATCGTCAGTAATATTCCAAACATTATCAATGGAATGCCCTTGGGCCAGAGTTACCACGGTATTGCAGCATGCTGCCGTATATACGCAACCGTTGAAGTCAAAGGAAATAGAACTCAAGCAATTATTATGGTCAACCATGATAAAGAACTCTACAGTGTCTCCACATACCCCGGTCCGGGTCCCGTATCCATCCGGATTGTCAAGCCGCTCTCTGTAACCTGCTTCGTAGGCCATTTCAATTAGTGTAAGAGAGTGAACGTTCCAAAAATCCTGGTTTTCCATTAAAAGACAACTCCTTCAACTATATATATTGTGTTATAAAAACGCTTCTTTAATACTATATTTATAAATACCATATTCCCATAAAATAAAAAACAGACCGGACAGTAAATCCTGCCTGGTCTGCTTTTTTTATATATTTATGACGCAGCTGCCTTGTGTCGGCAAAAACAGCTATATCAGCATGTCGTTTTTAAACCTGTGGTCTGGGAGAAAGCCCTGCGCCTTTCACCAGTTCAGGAACCTTTTCTTCCCATTCAATGGCCATAATATGGAAACCTTTTACGCCTTTGCATTCCTTGAGACGCTGCATCTGTTCGATGGCCAGTTTGATGCCTTCTTCGGATTGTTTTTCTTTATCAACGCCGGCAAGACGGTCGATGACCTCATCAGGAATATCCATGCCAGGCACCTTGTCCTTCATATATTTGGCCATATCCAAAGATTTTATGGGTGTGATGCCGGCAAGGATAGCCACTTTCTCGTCCAGGCCGCGGTCAACAACCTGTTTCATCCACGCTTCAAACTTATCCATGTTAAAAACACACTGGGTCTGAATGAAATCCACGCCAGCCGCCACTTTCTTGGCCAGACGCATAACACGCAGTTCAAAGGGGTCGGCAAAGGGGTTGGCAGCTGCACCAATGAACATTTTGGGTGGATCCGTAATATCTGCTCCCCCCTGGAACTTGCCTTCATCGCGCATATCTTTGACCATTTTAATCATATTTATGGAGTCAATGTCATATACGGGCTTTGCCATGGGATGGTCGCCAAACTGGGTATGATCGCCGGACAGACAAAGCATGGTGTTGCAACCAAAGGCACAAGCACCGAGGATGTCAGACTGCATGGCAAGGCGGTTTCTGTCCCGGGATACCATCTGGATAATGGGGTCGAGTCCCATTTGCTTAATAGCGATGCCGCCGGCAATGGAGGACATCCGGACCACGGCGGTCTGATTGTCTGTGATGTTGATGCCGTCCACATAATCCTTGATCATGTTGGCTTTTTCTTTGATAACGTCAAGATTGCAGCCTCTGGGAGGACCCACTTCAGAGGTTACTGCCAGTTGGCCCGAGGCCAGTACTTTTTCCAGTCTGCTTTCAGTTTTCATTATGCATTGTCCTCCGTGATTTTTTTGGATGAGGCCAAGTCTTCCCTGATAATTTTTCTGGGTCCGCCGCCGCCTGCAGGCCGCCAGTCCTTTGCCGCAACCAGTTCTTCATACCGATCCTGGATACCCAGTTCGACCAGACGATCCCAGATCAATTGCCATGCACAATCCACATCCGGGCTGACCTCACATTTACCCTCGAACGAGCCGCCGCAGGGGCCGTTCATAATGCTTTTTGAACAACGGGCAACAGGGCAAATGCCGCCGGTAACGCCCAGCATACAGTCACCACAGCCCATACAGCGCTCGGCCCAGATACCCTGGCTTTCGGACGCGCCCATGAACGTGGTATTCACACCCGGAAAAACCGGAATCGCATAAGTGGTAGCAACGGTTTGAATCCCGCAGCCACAGGCCAGAGAAACAACGGCGTCCACTTGGCCGGCCAGTTCTTCGAGCTGCGCAACATATTCCGGATCGCACTGACGTTCCAGGGTATGTTCCAAAACCTCAAGCTTTTTGCCCTGTTTCGCACTGTTCAGGCGAAGGGCGGAGGACAGAAGCCCCACCTCTTTTCTGCCGCCTGCTGCACAAACGGTAACACATTCGTTACAGCCGACCACAAGTATTTTTTCATAGGGCGCAATGTACCCGAGAATTTCCTGCAGGGGTTTTTGTTCTGCTGTTATCATGTTTTAATCTCCAAAATTTTTTATATAAAAAATAACCCGTTAAATCTCTCTCATATATGTTAGACAAGACAAGCGTATGCAACAAATTTTTCAGGTTGCATTGACCGTTTTTTAAACGGCCCTGCTTGCTGCCTGACTGGCCGAGCTTGGGCCTAGGGCTTTAATTTTTTCTGTAAATTCTTCGGCAGCCTGGGCAAATTTTTCACCCATGGCTGCGGAAAATTGCATCATGGCCACACGTTCGGATTCCCAGCCCAGGTCTTCCAGGGTTTTTTTAATCTTTTCCACGTGGGCTGCTGCATGCAGATTGCCCTTTTTAAAATGGCAGTCCCCATCCAGACAGGCCGCCACATATACACCGTCAGCCCCTTTTTCAAGGGCTTTCATCAGGTGGATGGCATCCACTTTACCGGTGCAGGGCACCCGTACGATTTTTACATTGGACGGATATGAAATCCGTTTGGTGCCGGCCATATCTGCTGCGGTATATGCACAATAGTGACAGCAAAAGGCCACGATTTCAGGCTCAAAATTATCCATTAATTTTACCTCTCAAATAATCCATCAAGTTTAGCCATTATCTGGTCATCTTCCCAGGCCCTTAACTGAATGGCCTTGGCCGGACACTCGGCAGCACAGATGCCGCAGCCGCGGCACTTGGCCGGATCAATTTCTGAGTGCCGTTCGTCATTTATGAAAGGAACATCATAAGGACAGGCTCTGACACAGATCAGGCAGACCGCACACA
>QKDP01000127.1 GCA_003252055.1 Desulfobacter postgatei
AAAAACATGGAAAAATATTGCAGTTGGTGATGAACAATTTGTAAAAAGAACCATTTACGGAAACTAAAGAATTGTTTATTGTCTTGACAGTGCAAAGAAACAGAAACGTGTTTTCATGTGCAATAACACAGGTTGTGAACCCCAATATATCTAAGTTTTTTATGAAATCATCATCTCTTTTTTTTAGAAAAATAAACAAAAAACCGGGTATTGTTTTTTTGATACTGATTTTTTTCACCATGCTCCAGAGCAGCCCGGCCATGCCGGAAAATCGTGTGAATCTGAATTTCAAACCTGTTACATTCGATCTTACCACCGTTGAAAAACAGTTGAAGGACATGATGGCTGACTGGGGGGAAACCGCCTTTAACGTAGATGATGTACTGGTCCGGCACGTCAGCTATTTTATCAAATATTACACGGTTCAGAATGTGGATAAATCAAACAAGATCATCCAGCGAAGCGAAAAATACCTGCATTACATAAAAAGAACATTTAAGAAATATGACATTGTGGAAGATGTTGCCTTTGCCCTGCCGTTTGTGGAAAGCGGCTTTAATCCCGGTGCACGCTCCAATGCCGGGGCCTTGGGAATGTTTCAGTTTCTTGACGGCACCGCCATTCATTACGGCTTGAAGATCAGTGACAATGGACAGGATGAGCGAAAAGATTATAAAAAATCAACTGTGGCATGTGCCAAATACCTGCGGAACAACCGCAGGGTATTTGCCAGCACGGTATTAAGCCTGGCCAGTTACCACCACGGCACCCAAACGGTCACGGATGTGTTACTGAACTGCGGTGACGATCCGGGAAGGAAATTCGGACCGATTTTCAAAAACAGCATTTTGGGGCCTTTTTCCAGGGAGTATATCCCCCAGTGCCTGGCTGCGGCATTGATATACCGCTATCTTAAGCAAAACAGACTGGCCATGCTTTCGGTCCCTGGGTTTGAGTCCAAAAGCCTTCGGACCAAAACATCCGTTGAATCCCTAAAAAAGATTCAAAGCCTGTATAAACTGAATCCGGACCTTCAACATGCAACATCAATTTATCCATATGCCAGCAGCAACGGATATGTCCTGCTGACAAAAATAGCGTATCCTTCTTTGACAGCAAATATGATCAGAAAGTATCCTGATTGGGCGAAAAACCCCGAGCCGCCTCCCTCCGGCAGCACCAAAATAAAAGGACTTTCAAAAACAATTCGTTATGTTGTCCAGACCCATAATGACCTGTCCGGCATTGCTGCCATTTTTGGCACAAGCGTGAAAGCGCTGAGATTCAGTAACCGGTTTTTAGTAAAGCAGGGGTTGCACCCCGGCGATGTGATTGAGATTAAGGGCATGGCCCCGACCACCCGGGTGTTGGACGGAAAAAGTACTGTCTGCGACAAATCCCGGGCATTGGCCACCCAAGACGAGGAAACCCTGGAAACATTTTGTAACCGGGTGGTCAAAACCATTCGTGCTGATTGTTCTTTGTGCCCATGGCAGATGGGGGAAAATTTAAGTCCTGCATTGATTTACTATTGGAATCATGATGTGCTGGGGAATATTACGCCTGACACCCCCCTGGAAGAGGGCTTAAGTCTTAAGATTTATTCAGATTATCGATGGCATAAAACAGCCGCAGGTAATTCGTGATGGAAATAGTGATCCTGTTTTTTTTTAGTTTAATATATTGTAATAGAAGGTAAAGGAGGATGCAATGGCAGCCTTTCAACCAGCCTATATTGAAACCAAAGAAAAAGGGCTGCTCCGGGATAAAATCAATAAAGCGCGACATTTACTGAAATCCTGCGAGATTTGTCCTAGAGCGTGTAAGGTCGACCGTCTTTCCGGGGAGTTGGGTTATTGTTCTACCGGTGAAGAAGCGGTTGTTTCGAGTTTTAACGCCCATTTTGGAGAAGAACCGCCTTTGGTAGGGGCCTTTGGCTCCGGTACCATTTTTTTCACCCACTGCAACCTGAAATGTAATTTTTGCCAGAATTACGATATCAGTCACGAGGGGAACGGAGATGAGTGTGGACTCGGGCAATTGGCCGGCATGATGTTGATCCTGCAGAATAACGGTTGCCATAACATTAATTTTGTGACGCCCACCCATGTGGTGCCACAGATTTTGGCTGCCCTTGATATGGCCATTGACGGAGGATTAAGAATACCCCTGGTATACAACTCCAGCGGATACGACAAGGTGGAGACGTTAAAACTGCTGGAGGGAGTGATCGATATTTATATGCCGGATTTTAAATTCTGGGATCCGGCTATTGCCGAACAGACCTGCAATGCGCCGGATTATCCCGAAGTCGCCGCAAAAGCCGTTGTCGAAATGCATCGACAGGTTGGTGATCTGCAGGTTGATGAAAACGGTATTGCCACACGGGGGTTACTGCTCAGACACCTGGTCATGCCTTCCGGGATCGCCGGAACCGGGGAGGTAATGTCATTTATTGCCAACCACGTCTCAAAAAACACCTATGTTAACATCATGGATCAATATCGACCTTGCGGGAAGGCGATCCATGTGAAAGAATTAGCAAGGCCTGTCTCTCCGGCTGAGTTCAACAAAGCTGTCGAAGAGGCAAAAAACGCGGGGATCAGCCGCTTTGCAGCGTTATAGAGAGTTGGATATCGCCCTATACTCGATAATCCAGTTTTTAGGGAATTTGTTCAAGTTCAAGGCGGAAACAATTTTTAACCGGAGGAATATACAACATATTTTGAGGATTAAAAATTGTTTCCAACGCCGAAGTTGGGCAAATTAACAAAAACTGGATCATCGAGCTATACCCCTTCCCTCAATTCCATAAACAACCGCTCGGGAGTAATGGGAGCGCAATAGGAGGGCTTTTCACATCCGGCGGCCATCTTTATGGCAAAAAAAGCCCCGATTCCGTACATGAAGGGCGGCTCCCCCACGGCCTTGGAACCCTTAACGGCTCTGTCGTTATGGGCCTCTTCCAGAAATTGAACTTTCATATCCAAAGGGGCGGAAGAGATATCAGGCATTTTATACGTTCCCGCCGTGGCCGTAAGGGGTCTGCCCGTCTCGCCGTAACGCATCTCTTCCATGGTCATCCATCCAATGCCCTGAACCATGCCTCCCTCAACCTGACCAAGATCAATGAGGGGATTTATGGATCGCCCAAGGTCATGCACCACATAGGCCGTTTCTATCCTGTAGGTTCCCAGTAAGCGGTCCACTTCGGCCTCAAAATAGGCTGTTCCGTAGGTATGATAGGCAAAGGGACGGCCCTTCTCGATGGATGTATCAAAATGGAGGTCCGGCGTGGAATAGTGGGCTTCGGCGCTTAACTGCACCCGTGAAAGATAGGCTTGCATCACCAAATCCTCCCAACCGACCTCACAGGCTTTGCCAGCTCTATATAATCGGCCTTGTCTAAGTGAAAAATCCTCCCATGCACATTGATATTCATCGGCCTTAAATTTAAACAGGCGCTCTTTTATCATCTCACAGGCCATCAGGGCGGCCGCCCCGTTCAGGTCAGCGCCGCTGCTGGCGGCGGTGGGACTGGTGTTGGAAACACGGGTGGTATTGGTGGATTCGAGCTTAACCCGCTCAGGAGCGATTCCCAGGCTGCCGGCGACGATTTCGCGAATTTTGTGATTTACCCCCTGACCCATTTCCACAGCCCCCGTACTTACGCCCACGCTACCGTCTGTGTAAACGTGAACATGAGCCCGGGCCTGGTTTAAAAATATGGTGGTAAAGCTGATGCCGAAACATACGGGCATCAGGGCATAACCTCTGCCGTAGCGGGAGACTTGACAGGAACTCTTCTTCTCTTTCCTTTGGGCGTCGTCAATGGCACGCATCCGTTTCTGCAGGTCATAATGCGCATATGTCCTGTCCCAACAGCGTTGAGCCCGGGCATTCTCCGCCGCCATACCATAGGCAAAGCAATCCCCCGTTTTAAGGAGATTTTTCCTCTGCAGTGTTTCTACGCAGATCCCGCTTATTCGGGAGGCCTCCCGGATGGCCGCTTCAAAGACGAACATGGCCTGGGGACCACCGAATCCCCGGAATGCGGTGTTAGGGGTTATGTTAGTGCGGCAGGAGGCAGCCGTGGCATGTACGTTGGGTACGTAATAGGATGCGGTGGCGTGGAACAGGGTTCTTTCCAAAACAGAAGTGGACAAGTCGGCCGCTGCTCCGGCATTCTGATAATACAGAACCTTGAAAGCCAGGAATTTTCCGTCCCCATCCAGGGCCAGGGTAAAATCCGAGGTATAGGGATGCCGCTTGCCCGTGGCCCGCATATCGTCGGAACGTCTTAAAACCATACGGCAGGGAACGCCTGATTTTTGAGCCCCCAGGGCGGCAAAACAGGCCCAGGTATTGGCTTGAATCTCCTTGCCCCCAAAGGCGCCTCCCAGTCGCCGAACATCCACTTCAATCCTGTTCATGGCCAATCCGCAAACCCTGGCAACGCATCGCTGCACCGAAGTGGGCGCCTGGGTACTGGAAGCCAGATGGAGATTCCCCTCCTCCGAGGGAGTCGCCAGGGAGACCTGGCCCTCCAGGTAAAAATGCTCCTGGGCACCCGATTCGGCCTGTCCCTTGGCCACATAGGCTGCAGACGCAATGGCTTTTTCC
>QKDP01000258.1 GCA_003252055.1 Desulfobacter postgatei
TGTGGGGGCTTGGCAGTATGGCGGCCAGAAGGGCTGCCTGTTCAGCTGTCAAGTTTTTGGCATCGCAGGAAAAATAGGCCCGGGATGCTGCCTGGGCACCCACATTGGCCCTTCCCCAGTCCACGGTATTCAGATACATCTCCAGAATTCTTTTTTTATCCCAGACCAGTTCAATTATCACCGTGTACCAGGCTTCTGCAAGTTTTCTGGCCAATGTCCGGCTTGAGGGAAGAAAAAGGGAGCGGGCCGTCTGCATGCTGATGGTGGATGCCCCCCGAAATCCTTTCTGGGTAATAATGTCCCTAAGGGCAAGTTTTATTTCTCTGAAATCAAATCCATGATGGTGCATGAAGCGCTGGTCTTCAGAGGCCAGCACGGCCTGCTGGAGATGCGCGGAGATCTGCTCTATATCCTTCCACGCATAGGACCTGGGTATAAACGGCATATTGTCGCGGGCTGCAATGGCCTTTTCATAGACCATATTGACAGTGAAGGGCGGATTGAAAAATCTGAAAGCGGCGACCTGGAGAAAGGTGGTTGCCAGTACGGCAATGACCAGCCCGGCAACGGCTTTTTTTATCCAGGTCATTATTTTTTTTATCCAGACCCTTAATTTTTTTTTCAGATTTTTATTCATTTTTTTTATATGAACGTCCCAATAAGTTATAAATCTATACAGATATATGAAGGTTTTTATGGCGGCGATCGGCAGTGTCACCCAAAACTATTGATAAGAATATATCAATATGAATATTAATTTGCCAGACCTGGATTTTGCTGCAGCCAAGGCGTGTCGGTTAAAAGGATGAAATGATGGATCTAACCCTGCTCGTGGACAATAATACGTTTATAGACCGGTATCTGACAGCCGAGGCCGGCCTGTCAATTTTGATCGAAGATGAAGATGTAACGGTTCTTTTTGATCTGGGCTATTCAGATCTGTTTTTAAAAAATGCCGAAAAACTGGGAAAGGATCTCTCCTGTCTGGATTTTCTGGTCCTTTCGCACAGCCACTTGGATCATACCTGGGGGCTGGACCATTTTATCCGTTACCTGACCGAGCGAACCATTGAAGGTCTGGCCGTAAAGCATCCGAAACTTGTGGCCCATCCCGAAGTTTTTTCCTCAGTGCGTGTTGACGGGCTATCGGAGATCGGGTGTCTGGTGACAAAGGAAAAAGCCGGTCGTCACATGGAACTGGCCCTGACCAAAACCCCTGTCAATCTGAGCCCCCGCCTTGTTTTTTTAGGTGAAATCCCCAGAGAAAACACTTTTGAAGGTCAGACCCCCATCGGGATGAAGCAGACACCTGATGGACCTGTCCCGGACCTGATTCTTGACGATTCCGCCCTGGCCTATAAGTCAGGCCAGGGGCTTGTCATTATCACGGGCTGTTCCCATGCAGGAATCTGCAATATCGTTTCCTATGCCAAACAGGTGTGTGGGGAGGCCCGGCTTGCAGACGTTATCGGCGGTTTCCACCTGCTCAATCCGCCGGCCCTCCAGATGGCCGCAACCCTGGATTATTTCAGGAAGATAAAGCCCCTTGCCCTCCATGCCTGCCACTGTACCGATTTTAACTCAAAGGCCGCCCTGGCCGGGGTGGCACCGGTGAAAGAGGGCGGTGTCGGGCTGTCCCTTCATTTTGATCCCATGTTCTGAAAAGACTGCCGGTGTACAGATAGGCGAAGATCCATATGGGCACCTGCATTCTATTCCGGGACCAGGGTGGGCCGGTTCGAGGGTTAGGCCGTCGAAATTTTTACCCTGTCAGATTCAAACAGTGCCAGGTTCTGTTCCAGCATTTTTCCGGATATCAGATCCTCCATGGCCGCCATGTAGTCCGTTTTTTGGACACCCGGAATCAATTTGAGCTGATAAATGGCATGCAGCAGTGCAATATTCTGCATTCTCGCCTCTTTCAGATCCGGCACAGACACGTTGACGGATTTCAGCCCGTTTTTTTGACAGAAGTGTTCGATGTCCTGTGTGGTAATTTCGGCCGCCTGGTTGAGACGGACCCCAAGGGGCTGCCATGCGACATCATAGTATAGCAGGGTGCCGCCTGACTTTAAAAAGCTCTGCGCCCCCCTGAGGGCTTCATGGCGCTCCAGTGAGATGACCAGATCAGCAGACCCTCTCCGGATGAGAGGAGAGTGAGCCTGTTTGCCGATTCTGAGTTGTGATACGACAATACCGCCTCTCTGGGCGAGGCCGTGGGTGTCGACGCCTTTGACCTCCATACCGGCATGATCGGCCGCCCGCAGTAGAATTTCACTGATCAGTCCGATGCCCTGTCCGCCGACGCCTGTCAGGTAAATATCCATTGGTTTCATCGTCAAAATCTCCTTTTTAAACCTTTTCCGGTGCCGGAATGGCTGTGGATGGACAGGTCTGGATGCAGGATCCGTCACCGATACAAAGATCGTGGTTTGTTTCGATGCTGCCGTCAGCGTTTCTGACAAAGGTAGGGCATCCAAAGGCTTCTATGCATTGGTAAGACCGGGTGCACTTCCCCTGATCAATATTAACTTGTCTGGGTTCATAACCGGATTTGCGGCGCTGTTCGCGGGTGAATTTCAACATGCACGGGTGACGTGCAATGACCACACTGAATCCGTCGTCGGCCACCGCCTGCCTGACAAGATCTGCCAGTTTTGACTGGTTGTAGGTGTCGGTTTCATATATTTTTTCGATGCCAAAGCCTTCAAGGACCTGGCGGATCGGTATTTTATCGGTCACCTCATTGAAATTGCGTCCCGATGCGGCGTGGTCCTGGTGCCCGGTCATGGCGGTTGTCCCGTTTTCCATGACGATCATGGTCAGGTTGTGCCGGTTGAACAGGGCATTAACAGTCCCCGGCATTCCGGCATGAAAAAAGGTGGAATCTCCCATAAATGCGACTACTTTCCGGGTGTTGTTGAACAGGGAAAGGCCAGACCCGATACCGATGGAGGCGCCCATGCACATCAAAAGTTCGCCCATGTGATAGGGCGGCAGAAATCCCAGGGTATGGCAGCCGATATCCGCCACCTTGATGTCGGTCCCGTCAAGGGCCTGCTTGATGGCATGGAATGCGCTTCTGTGGCCGCATCCCGGACACATCTGTGCCGGTCTCTCCGGGACCTGTGTCACCCCGGCCGGGAGCGGCGCATTCCTGGGCAGAAGGTCCGGCCAAATTTTTCGAAGGACCGTGTCGACCTTGTCAGGCGTGTATTCTCCCATCCAATCCTCATCATCCTGTTTTCCGTATATCCGGACGGACAGTCCCAGGTCATAGGCCATGGTCTTAATTTCCTTTTCCAGGATGTTATCGAGTTCCTCCAGGATTTTCACCTCTTTGTGCTGCGTGAGGAAAGAGATAATTTTGTTTCTGGCAAGGGGGTACACCATGCCAAGTTTCAAGATATCCGGTTTTTCCCCGGCGGCTTCGAGCACATCCATCAAAGACAGGTAGACAAGTCCTGTGGTAATCACCCCTTTTTCCGGGTTTTGATGATCAGATACGGAGTTGACGCTGCTGGCGTCGGCAAATGCGGCCACATCGTGAATATTTTTAAGGGCCCGCGCCTTCTGGGGGAATACCAGAGAGGCGATGGGAATATAGGGTCCGTTTTCAACGTTGAATCTGGGGGTGTCATCAAATCGATACGGTGTGTAGGCGCCAAATGAGACCCGCTGTTTTGCGTGGCAGACATGGGTGGTCAATCTGACAATGACCGGCATCTGTTTCTTTTGGGCCAGTTTTGCCGCCTCAAGATAGTATTCATACACCTCTTTGGGGTTTGCCGGTTCAAATACCGGTGTATAGCTCATTTGCGCGAAATGCCGGTTATCCTGCTCGTTCTGTGAGGAATTTATACCGGGATCATCCCCGAGCACGATGACCATGCCGCCGATAATGTTCATCAGGCTGAGCTGCATAAAGGTGTCGGATGCCACGTTCAACCCCACACTTTTAAAAAATACCGTGGACAGATGACCATTGACGGCAGCGCCGTAGGCGACTTCGGTGGCCACCTTTTCATTCGTTGAAAATTCAAAGTAAAAGGGCCGTACTTCCCTGGGGATGGATTTGATGGCCGTCGCAATCTCAGGGGTCGGCGATCCGGGGTAGGATGTGACCACACGGGTTCCGGCTTCAATCATTCCCCTGACCAGGGCCGTGTTCCCCATCACAATCTCGGAAAATGGGTTTTGGGTCAAAAGCATGTCACCCATCAGTTTCATGATTTGTTCTCCTCGTTGCTGTGAACCTAAAAAGATGGTGATCGATCAATTGATTGATTAAATGGTAGAGCATTCGCATTTCCATTGTCAAGGATAAGGATGAAATATCTCTGGGCGGCGATTTTTTGGGGATGATGGTCAAAAGGATGATATTAATCCTTGCCGATTCCGGATGAATGATTATATATTTCAAATATGTAAAACCAACACAGGAGGTCTGAAATGGAACATGAAGTGGCCTTTTTTAAACCATATCCACTGAAGACGGGACAGAAAATCCGGCTCGAAGATTCTCCGCTTCAAGGCGACTGGGAGGTTGTGGACGTCACAAAGTTTAAAGTTACGATCCGATGTCCGATAACAAAAAAGGAGCTGACAAA
>QKDP01000166.1 GCA_003252055.1 Desulfobacter postgatei
AAGGAAGCCTCAATAGATCCGTATACAGCCATGCGCAATGCCTATATCCAGAACCGCAACGCGCTTGTCAAAGACTTGACCGGCGTGCAAAAACCAAAGGACAATAAAGAATAAAGACAAGAAGATGTTTATCCCGGATGCAGCCTAATGACAAGCGATCCCGATAGCGAGTGGAACGCCGGTGCAACTTTAAAACATTGAGGCTGGAGGCTTATTCTTCAATAAGATCGGCCCGCCTGTTGGGCAGAAAGTATCTCATCTTATGGGTGCGGATATGTTCAAGTACCGACATGTCCAGTGTATAGGTGTGCATTTTATTTTCGTATGAGACGTTTTCACCTGCCAGAAATCCGTCAGGACCGACCATCATGGAAATCCCAGGAAAATTAAGTCCTGCATCGTTTTCGCCGACCTGATTAACAGCTGCCACAAACACGGCATTATCAAATGCCCGGGCCGTTAAATGGCGCTTCCAGGATGCGCTTTTTTCCCCAGGCGTTCCCCTTGGAGACGCATGGGGGATAAAAATAATATCAGCCTTTTTCAATGCCATGGCCGTGGACAATTCCGGGAAATGGGCGTCGTAACAAAGCTGGATTCCGAAATGCACCCCTTTGAATTCAAAGAGCCCCACATCATCTCCACAGCTGAAACAGGGTGTCTCAAATGGAGATAAATGAATTTTTCTGTACCGGGCCACGGGCTGATCCGGGCGAAACACCAGATGCGTGGCATATATTTTTCCTGAACCCGCCTTTTCAGCAAGCCCGGTTAGTATGGCGATATTGTGTTTTAGTGCCAGCCGGTTCAGTTCATCCATCCATCCGGAATCAAGGGCAACGGCATTGCTTACATCTGCTGCGGCATAACCTGTAAGGTTCATTTCAGGAAACACAACAAAATCACAGTGCTGCCGTGCTGCAGCACAAACATCTTTAACCGTCAGGGCAAGATTATGCGCAAATCGGTTGACAGGGCAGTTCTGGATGACCAGGGTCACACGGATGTTTTGCATGACAACTCACAACAATTCCGGGCTAAAATGGACGCCGAAGGCGCCTCATTCTCTTGTTTCTTGTATCTTGTCTCCAGTTTCATGAACAGGTCAGACTTTAAAATTGGCTGCTATTTTAAATACGTGGGTGGCCGGCAGGTTGAGAATTTCGGTCACCCCGGTTTTTTGTGAAATGGTTTCAAGGCGTTCTCTAATTTCTTCAATTGAAGGCGCAATAAACGTAAACCAGATATTGTACTGATGATTCCTTTGATAATTATGGGTAACGCCGCTGAACGCATTAACAATCGTGGTGAACAGCTCAATTTTGTCAGGGTCCACCCGGGCCGCACACAGGGTGGAATAAAACCCCAGGCGGTCAGGGCTAAAATTCCCGCCGATCCTGCGGATAATCATCTCCTGTTTCATCTGTTCGATTTTATCAATGAGCTGGTCTTCACTAAGCCCCAGTTCTTCGCCCAGAACCTTGTAGGGCCTTGGGTGAATCGGGAAATCGGCCTGGATACGGTTAAGTATGTTTTTGTTTGTCTGGTCTTCTATCATTGGGTGGAAAGCTTCCAAATCTGTGAAAAAAAAGATAAAGGCCCTGTTTTGTTTAAACAGGGCCTTTATCAAATTAAGTTAAAAACTTAAAAAATTTTTTAACTATACACAACCGGTCGGTTTCGGAAGGCCGGCCATCTTGCAGGCACCTTTACCAGGTCCGGAGGGGAACAGTTCATAGATGTGTTTCAGTTTGAACTTGGTGAGCTTGGAAAGAACGCGAACCATGGGAGCAATACCGTTTTTCTCATAGTAGTCCTGGAGAACTTTAACAAGTGTCCAGTGTTCCTCAGTCATCTCTTCGATGCCTTCCTGGCCCTTTACATAATTTATCCACTCTTCATTGAACATATTGTAATCAAGAAGAAATCCGTCTTCATCTATTTCGAATGTTTTCCCATTGTACTCAATTGTTGCCATTTGATAAATCCTCCTAAAAAAGTTTGTTGTACCTGCATGTTTAACCTATCTTAAGACAAACTGTCTTCACTATCAAAGTCGCTTTTTCAATTGGAAGCTTACCTTATCTCAGCATTGTATCCTTGTCAACAAAGAATAACAGAGGTTCGGTAAAAAAATAAAGTGCCCGAACCCTGCGTGGTTAATATTCTTTTGGGGGTCTGGTTAATCATTCCGAACACGGTAAATTTCATAAAACCCTTTTCGGCAATATCATAAAAATCAGGCAGATTGTGTCCGTAAAAACGTTAATTAATTCTCATTCTTTAAAAATCATGATATAGAACGTTCCGCTGAGGATTGTCAACCTTGGTGGGTATAAACCATAACCCCAAATTTTTATACTTGAATAACAAAATTATCTTCTGCATGATAAAAATTATTACCATATGCGGCCCTACAGGCATCGGAAAGACAGGTTTTGCCATTGCCCTGGCCCGGGAACTGAATGGAGAGATCATTGGTGCCGATTCCATGCAGATCTATAAATATATGGATGTGGGGACTGCCAAACCCGATCAAAAGGAGCGGCAGCTTGCCGTACACCACCTGGTTGACTTCCTGGATCCGGCGGATGATTTTGACGCAAAACGTTTTACCGCCCTGGCGGACCAGGCCATTTCAGACATTGCAAAACGGGGCAGGGTGCCTGTGATCGCCGGCGGAACAGGACTTTATATCAGGGCCTTACTCCACGGGCTGTTCAGAGGGAAACCGGCCTGCCCGGCAACCCTTGACAAACTGAATCATTCCCTCAAAGAAAAGGGCGCACCGGCACTTCATGAACAATTGATAAAATGTGATCCAAAGGCTGCAGAAAAGATTCATCCCAATGACGGATTCAGAATTGTAAGAGCCCTTGAGGTATTTTTAACCACAGGGGTTCCCATTTCCCGGTGCCAAAAGACCCACGATTTCAAATCAGACCGGTACCAAAGCCTTACCTTTGGCCTTCACATGGACCGAAAACAATTATATGACCGGATCAATCAACGGGTGGACATCATGATGGCCCAAGGCCTGCTTGACGAAGTGAAAACTCTCGTGAACCAGGGCTATCCCCTGGAATTGAAATCCATGCAGTCCATCGGCTACCGGCATATGGGCATGTATTTAAAAGGAGAAGTCAGCCTTGAAGAGGCGGTCCGGCTGCTTAAACGCGATACCCGCAGGTATGCCAAGCGCCAGTTCACCTGGTTTAACAAGGAAAAGGATCTGATCTGGGTCCGTGCCGATGATATGGAAAAAGCCATTGAAACGGCAAAAGACTTTTTGGCATAATGCCCTGGTTTTGCTAATATTTGATAATTTTAAAGTGACGGTTTAAACAACAACACCCAAAATGGTAGTGTCATGACTTACGCAACACACATAAAATTTGTAATTTTTGTCTGCATTTTAATTGCACTTACTTTTTTTACCGGCTGTTCCAAACCTGTCATTCTGGCTCCCTCTTCTCCTGCCCCCCTCCGGATGCCGGTACACAGTCCTGTACCCCAGCAGGCAACAGTCCCGGAATTTATAAATCATGCCAGAATGTTAAATGAGAAAGGACTTGTCCAGGATGCCCTGCTTATCTACAATCATGCCTTTGAACTCACCCAAAGACCCGGGGCCGGTCGTGACGTTGTTTTCAAAACGATTATTCTTGATGACGTTGAAAGGCTTTTATCAAAAACAGATCCCGAAGAGATTCAAAGATTTTCGAGAATAAAAAATCTCTCCATTCCCCAGGACCTTTTCGACTACTGGGCGGGTTACAAATTTGTCCGGCGGGAAGATTATGCCAACGCTGCAAATGTCTTGAATGCGTTTCTTGAAAAATATCCCGGTCATCCCAGGACCGGGCAGGTAAAGCAACTTTTGGCAGGCCTGGGCACCGTATCCTTTAATAAAAAAAAGTTAGGTGTCATCCTGCCCATGTCCGGGAAGTATAAACTTTACGGACAGAAGGCCATGAAGGGTATAGAGCTTGCTCTGGCCAGGCTGTCTGAATCCGGTATTAAGGATTTAAGCATCGAGGTCAAGGACAGTATGTCAGATCCCGCACAGGCTGCCGTGTGTGTGGACCAGCTTGGAAAGGACAATGTTTTTTCCATTCTCGGTCCCATTTTTGTTTCGAAGCAAGCGGCCGACAAGGCCCAGGCCCTTGGTATTCCCATGATGGCCCTGACCACGAAAACTGAGTTTCCCCAATATGGGGATTATATATTTACAAATTTTATAACCCCTGAAATGCAGGTTCAGGCCCTGGGCGCCTATGTTTTTCATGAACTGGGCCTGGGACGCATGGCGGTCTTATATCCGGACGACAAATACGGAAATCGATATATGCAGGCGTTTCGGGAGATGGTTGATCAGTTTGGCGGCCACTTGACAGCAGCCCAGGCATATGACGGCAGCAAAACTGATTTTTCAGCTGCCATCAAAAGTTTGATCAGGGACACAGGGTTAAGTTTCCAGGCACTGTTTATCCCGGATTCAGTTTCCAGGATCAATCTGATACTTCCCCAGCTTGTCTATCATGACGCCCGGGGCGTTACCCTGTTAGGGACCAATCTGTGGCACAGTGACAGCTTGTTAAAAGAAACCCGGGGATATAACAGAAACGCCATCATCTGCGACGGATATTTTTCCGGCAGTGCCAATCCTGAAACCGCATCGTTTGATAAGGCATTCCAGGAATTGTACCATGAACAGCCCGGCTTTCTTGAGGCCATTGCCTATGATACGGCCCAAATTCTGTTCACGGCAGCCAATGCCGCCGACGTTAATTCAGGGAGACAGCTTAAGGATGTTTTACAGGGACAATTTATCTTTGACGGGGCCACCGGCCGCACACGTTTTGACGAAACCGGCACGCCCCACAAAGCGTTGTTCCTGATTACCGTGAAGGATGATCGGTTTATGGAAATCAACCGTTCAAACACGGGTTTTGGTTCAGACACTGAATAGTGAATTCTGGCCCGTAGTTTCAAGAACAGACTGCCACAACCGGCCTGAGGGATCCAGCTTTTTGCGCTGTCCGGCGGAGGCATCCATGGGGATATGAACGAAATTGTTGTTCCAGAAGCTGATCAGCAGATTGGTTTTTCCGGCCATGCCCGCATGTACGGCATCCCTTGCCAGTAGCCCGCAGAACACCGAGTCGTTGGCATTGGCCGGCAGACTGCGGATGATGTAGGATGGATCGATGTATTTCAAAGAGATGGGGATATCTTTGGATTTAAAATAGGCGCTGATTTCTTCCTTTAAAAACAGACCAATATCCTTGAGCTTCACGTTGCCCGATGGATCATGCTCAATATTCGTGTCTTCAAAAAAATTCTGGCCGGCCCCTTCGGCAACAATGATCACCGCATGCTTTCTTAAGGCCAGACGCCGTTCCACAGCTGCCAGAAATCCGTTTTCACCATGCAGCATAATTTCTTCTTCAGGAATGAGCACAAAATTGGCATCGGGCTGGGCAAGGGCTGCCGTGGCTGCCAGAAATCCCGAATGCCTGCCCATGAGCTTGACCAGGCCGATACCATTGGGATAGGCCTCGGCTTCGTTATGGGCACCTCTGATTGCCAGGGTGGCCACGTCCACGGCTGTATCAAAGCCAAAGGAACGGGAAACCAGAAAGATATCATTATCAATGGTCTTGGGAATGCAGACCACGGAAATTTTCAACCCGCGGTTTAATACTTCATCTCCAATGGCCTTAGAGGCCATCAATGTCCCGTCACCACCCACCATGAAAAGCAGCCCCACCCCAATACGTTCCAGACAGTCTACAATTTCCCCGATATCCTGGCCACCCCGGGAAGAGCCCAGTATGGACCCGCCGGTATTCTGAATGCCTGACACCCGTTGGGGGGTGAGCTTAATCAGGTCATGGCCGAATTCTGGGATAAAGCCTTGCAGCCCGTGGCGAACACCATAAATAGTTTTGACACCATACACATGGTACAATTCAAGCACTATGGACCGGATAATGTCGTTCAGTCCGGGACACAGCCCCCCGCAGGTGACCACCGCACACTTGAGTTTGCTGGGGTCAAAGTAAATTTTTTCCCGGGGGCCGGCCTGTTCAAAGCTGAGTATACCATCTTCTTTTTCTTCGGCAATACGGTCAACCCTGACATCAACGCAGATTCTGTATTCATCTTTCATGAACCGTGTTTTACCGTCACAGGCCAAGCCATCACAGGCTACCCCCTGGGAAACCAGAGGAGATGGAATCCGGGCAGGGCCTAAAACGGGAATGGTGGTGTTGATGTTCATATTATTCATTGATTGCCTCCATTAAATTTAAAGGTTCCCTTTCCCAGGATATCGTGGAGATGCAGCAACCCTTTGAGACAGCCTTTCTCCCCGAGGATGGGCAAAACCGTAATTTCATATTTTTCCATTAAATTAAGAGCCTCATACAGATAAGAATCGGGGAATAGATGTCTTGGGGAGCGGGTCATCACCTCATCCACAAGAAGGGTGTCGGCTGTACCGCCTCCCTTTGCCAGCCAGTGCCGGACATCCCCGTCAGTAAGTATTCCCATAAGTTTATCTGCCGAATCAAGTACAAAAACAGCGCCAAGACGGTGAACATCCATGCAGGCAAGGGCCTGGGCCATGGTGGCACCTGTTTGCACACACGGCACGCCTTGTTTTTCAAGCATCAGTTCGCTGACTTTGCCTGACAGACGCTGTCCCAATGCGCCTCCGGGGTGGGAGCGCATGAAATCAGCCCTTTTAAAATTTTTCTTTTTTATCAGGGCCACGGCCAGGGCATCCCCCATGGCCAGCTGGGCAGTGGTTGAACAGGTCGGGGCCATATTCAAGGGGCAGGCCTCTTTTTTTACACCGGTATTTATAATCATATCGCAAAATCCTGCCATGGTGGATTCAGGCTTTCCGGTAAACCCTGCAATCCTGCAGCCCACCTCCCGGATCACCGGCAAAAGCTGGTTGAGTTCTCCTGTTTCACCGGAATTTGAGATGGCAATGAAGATGTCATTGCAGCTGACCATGCCAAGGTCCCCGTGAACCGCCTCAACCGGGTGAAGGAACATGGCATTGGTTCCTGTACTGCTTAAGGTGGCGGCAATTTTTCTTCCGATTAACCCCGATTTTCCGATTCCGGAAATAATTACCCGTCCTTTTGCATTGCAGATTGCATTGACAAGGGTTTGAAAATCCATATTTAGTTTTTCAACAAGGTCCAGAAGAGACTGGGCTTCCATTTTCAGAACTTGAACAGCGTCGTCTATGATCATTGGTTTTCCCAGATTATTATTTGACTGGATATGGTTAAGGTTATGGAATCTTACGTTTTTATATTATACATCAGAAAAGATCTGCCCACAAGAGACAGAACCCAAATATACCACAGAACAAATATTTGTTTAAAAATAATTAGTTGACAATTAAAGGGGCATTATGATAATTGGTTACGGTTTATTTTTCCCTCGGTACTATAATAAATACCGGGTTTATTTTGAAATTAAATACTAATGACAGTGATGTAAAAATAAAATAGGAAGACGATTATGATTTGTACAACTGTTAGAGAAGGCCAGGATTGTGTTTTTATGACCGCCCAGGGCTGCGGCTATAACGAAGGCAACTGCCTTCCCATCGTTGATGAATGCAAGGGATGCCAGAGAAGTGCCGAGTTTCCCACCGGCGTTTACTGCACTGCTGCACCTGATCCGTCCCTGAAATGGAAAAACGGCAACTGCAACATGGCTACCCATGTTAAAACCGTCACCGAAACCAAAAAACAGAAAATTAACCCCATCAAGGCATCCAAACGAAGATAGCACAACCGATTCAATGCACGAAAAAACTCTGCAGTTTTCCTTGGGCTTCCTTGAGGTATAGCTGCAGGGTTTTCTTTTTTTCAGGTGCCAATATTCATTTTATTGAAGTTGGATAATACTTTAATTTTACAGGTTAAATCATGAATCCCATTGCCCAGGAATTGAATAACACCATTAAAGAGGCTGCGCCCCACGTATATGAAATGCTCTCTGATATGGGGAAAAGACTATTTTTTCCCAAAGGTATTTTAACCCAGAGCGCTGAAGCAAAGGTCAAGGCGGACAAGGTCAACGCTACCATCGGCATCGCAAAGCAGGGCAGTTGCGTTCTAAGTCTTTCCTCCGTGACAAAATACATTACAGGCATTGAACCGGATTATTACCTGCCCTATGCTTCTTCATTCGGGCTGCCGGAGCTGCGTAAAAAATGGCTTGAGAAAATGTATGTTAAAAATCCGTCACTCGGGGAAACTGCCCTCAGCCTTCCCGTTGTCACATCCGGCATTACCCACGGGGTTTCCATATTCTCGGACATGTGGGTAAATGCCAACGACATTATTATCATGCCGGATATGATATGGGGCAACTACAACATGATTTTCCGTGTCCGCAATAGCGCCAGGTTTGTTACGTACAGATCCTTTGACGACGCATTAACCCATTTTAACCTGGATGATTTTGAGCGTGTGGTCAGGGAACAGGCAGCACAAAATGATAAAATCATTATCATGCTGAATTTCCCTCACAACCCAACCGGGTATACCTTGAACGAGAACGAGGCTTCCCGTGTTGCAGACATTCTCATTGATGTGGCGCAAAAGGGCACCAATGTGGTGGCAGGCTTTGATGACGCTTATTTTGGGCTGTTTTTCGAACCGGAAACATTTAAACAGTCTTTGTTTGCCAAAGTGGCCGGCAAAACGAGTCGGCTTTTGGCCGTCAAACTCGACGGACCCACCAAGGAAGATTATGTCATGGGCTTAAGAGCCGGGTTCACCACTTACGCGGTTGCCGCAGATGCCGACCTTGAAGGGGTGTATGAGGCGTTAGAAAAAAAGACAGCCGGATGCATCCGGGGCAATATCTCAAACTGTTCCCATTTAAGTCAGATCATTCTTGTCAAATCCATGGAAGATGAAAATTATGAGCGGCTCAAGCAGGAGAAGTTTGACCTGCTCAAATCCCGGGCCATGGCCATCAAAGAGGTGCTCAAAGATCCTAAATATGCGGATGGATTTGATGTCTATCCGTTCAATTCCGGATATTTCCTCTGCATCCGTGTTAAGGGTGTGAATGCAGAAGATTTAAGGCTTCATCTGCTTGAGGACTATGGTACCGGTTTGATCTCCATTGGAGAAGACAATCTTCGGGTGGCTTTTTCATGCCTGGAGGAAAAGGATGTGAAAACTTTATTTGACATTATCCTTTCAGGGATTAATGATCTGAGAAAGTAAAACCTTTTTAAAAGTAAAACCTTTTTAAATGAATTTAGGCAGAAAAAAAGATGTTGATCTCAAGTATGCCGGCAAATGGGTGTTTTACTTCGTTCTGATAGGCGTCATGTCGGGCCTTGGGGCGATTCTGTTTCATTACCTGTGTGGCCTTGGCATGCACTATTTCATGGATATGATGGCCGGATACAGGCCTGACGGACCTGCAGGCGAACATCTGCTGCTGCCCCACACCGATACGCCGTTCAACAAGTGGGTGTTATTATTTTTACCGGCATTGGGCGGGCTTGTTTCCGGATGGCTTGTTTATACCTTTGCCCCCGAGGCCGAGGGCCATGGCACGGATGCCGCAATTGACGCCTTTCATCACAAGGGCGGCATGATCCGGTCACGGATTCCATTTATCAAAACCATTGCCTCCACCATCACACTGACCACCGGCGGCTCAGGGGGCAGGGAAGGTCCCATTGCCCAGATCGGGGGCGGATTCGGGTCTTTTCTGGCCACCCGGTTCAACCTGTCTGAACGGGAGCGGTGCATCATGATGGCCGCAGGCATTGGTGCCGGTGTGGGCAGTATCTTCAGAGCGCCCCTGGCCGGCGCACTCTTTGCCGCAGAAGTGCTCTACCGTGATCCTGAATTTGAGTCTTCGGTCATCATTCCGGCAGGTATCTCCTCTGTGGTGGCCTATTGCACCTTTTGTCTGGTTTTTGGATGGGGATCGCTTTTTGAGTCCCCGGCCTTTAAATTTCAAAATCCCCTGCAACTTGGTCCATACCTTGCCCTTGCCATGGTTCTGGTACTCACCGGTGTTTTATATGTTAAAGTGTTTTACGGGACAACAAACCTGTTTAAGAAGCTGAAAATCCCAAACCACATCAAACCTGCCATTGGCGGGCTTGCTACCGGCATCATCGGCTTTTTTATGCCCTATACCCTGGCCTTTGGATACGGCATGGCCCAGGATGCCATTTTCAACCGGTTGACCATCCCTGTGCTTTTAGGACTGGCCCTGGGAAAAATTTTTACCACGTCATTTTCCATTGGCTCCGGCGGGTCCGGCGGTGTGTTCGGGCCTTCGGTTGTCATCGGAGGAGCCATGGGCGGGGCAGTAGGGCAGTTTTTCCATATGTTTCTGCCCACGGTTGTAACCCAGCCGGGTGCCTTTGTCATTGTTGGTATGGCAGGTTTTTTCACGGCGGTATCCAACACCCCCATATCCACCATTATATTTGTCAGTGAGATGACCAACTCCTATTATCTTCTGCTGCCAAGCCTTCTGGTCTGTTCGGTGTGTTATCTTTTGTCCACAAAATGGTCGATTTATGAAAATCAGGTAAAATCGCGCGTTGATTCGCCGGTTCATGCCGGAGAATTCATGATAGATATTCTTCAAACCATAAAAGTGGAAAAACTTAAAACTTTGATCAAGGATGTCAGATGCCTGAACCAGGACATGCCTTTCAGTCAGTTTAAAAAAATATTTCAGACCACCAAACAACACTATTTTCCCGTTATGAATGACCAGGGGAAATTATGCGGCATTTTTTCATCCACAGATGTCCGGGAGGTCATTTTTTCAAGTGAGCTTGAGCACCTGGTTGTCATGAAGGATATTATGGTATCCAGTATGATTACAACCACCTTGTCCGAAGATTTAAATACGGTATTGCTCAAACTTACAAAGAAAAATATTGATGCGCTGCCTGTGGTGGAAGAGGATGATCCGGGTCAATTTATCGGTATGCTGTACCGCCGTGACATCATTGCCTATTATAACCTTCATATAACCAGGATCCGGGAATCCGAAGGATAGTGTTTGAACGAAAAGTCACCCATCTGCGGCGTTGCAAGAAAACGTGCAATCCTCACATACTTGAGTATGCTCCGGTCGCACATTTTCTTGCGCCTTGCATCTGGGCAACTTTACGCCCAAACACTGGATCGTTGTCAATAGTTTACCTGATGTAGAAAAAGACCTTTTGCCGGCGCTGTTGCCCCGGCAAGGGGGCGTTCACATGAACAAAGAATTTGATTGAACATTTCCGGATTAATCCGTCCTGTACCGGCGTCTTTCAGTGTCCCCACGATATTTCTAACCATGTTTTTTAAAAACCCTGTGGCACAGATACAAAATTCCAGCCGATCATAAGGCATTTTTGCCCAGCTTGCACTGAAAACCGTTCTTACGGTGGAAGATCTGGGACTGCCCGTATTCTCAAAGGCTTTAAAATCATGTTCTCCCACAAGGTATTCACAACACTGATTCATGGTGTATATATCCAGGAAGGGTTTGACATGCCATAAATAATCCCGGCCAATGGCAGTGGGGGTTTCCCTGTTCAATATGTAATACCGGTACTCTTTGGAAAGGACATGGTACTGGGCATGGAAATCAGGATCTGTAAGACAGCAGTCATGGATCACAATAGGAGCGGACATAAGGCTGTTCACCCCTTTTTGAATGATATCCGGGGCAAGACGGGTTTTTGCACGGAAATGGGCCACCTGGGCCCGGGCATGGACGCCGGCATCTGTACGTCCGGAACCATGAATTTTAATCTTCTGGTTTAAAATGATGGATAATATACGTTCAAGCTCGCCCTGGATGGTGGGTTTATCAACCTGGCACTGCCATCCGAAAAAGCCGGTGCCGTCATAGGCCACTACAATTTTGAAATTTTTTGCCAAATTATCCAGGTTTTCGTTCAGACACTGGTTAACTAACGTCGTTGTTTGGAACGAACCACTCTTTTTTTCGATAAACTAAATCGTGACTTTTAGCAACGATCTCACCTGTTCGATCATTTTTAATGCTGATATCATATAATACCATTGGCCCCGATTGGGACTGCTCAATTGCTTCGGCGATGAGTCGGTCACCGGATTTTGTTGCTTGCAAAAAATTAATTCCAACATTCAATGCGACTGCCGTTTGTCCGTAGGAGTTGCTCGCTGCAGCAAAAGCCATATCACCAAGGGAGAAGACTACGCCTCCGTGTGTAATGCCATGAAAATTAATCATATCATCGTTGATGGTCAGGGTTACACGACTATGTCCTGGTTTCAACAGTTCAACTTTAGCCCCTAGGAATTGCGCAAACGGATCAAGTTGAATGTAATCATTTATTTTTTCTTCCCTGCTTTTTCCCATTTCAATCAACCTTTATAAAATTCAATGCAGTGGGTAACCTAACTGCAAACATAGAAGGGGTCAACTGCTTTTTTTTTATATTGGATTACCTTGAATGAGTATTCCAAAAAATTGTACTCATCAGAACCGCTTTTGTTAAAACGGACCTTCCCATTTATAAATTCAATTTGAAGAGGAACAGTTATCGTTACCCGTTCAGAACAAAGGCTCTCTTTTTCAGAAGGGGCATACCTTACCTCTTCACCGGATGCGTTTTTTACTATTATGACATTATTGATGGTGCTTAGCGCTGTCACTTCACCCTGGCTGTCAAACTGCACAGAGTTTATATCCCCCATAATGCCTTCCGGATCATTATCATAAGCCGATATTTCACCGATTTTTGTTTCAACAACATAAGGCTCAGCCGGTTCAACCGATTTAATAGAACCGTCTTCATAAAAGGAAATTCCAACTCTAATACGCATTGTTCTTAGGGGTGTTTTTGCCTCAACTGTCTCCTGGGGCCAGAGGGTGAGACTTTTAATATTACCATTTTTATAAAAGACGAGATTTATTATCTTGGCCTTAATTGGTCCGCAGGGCAGCTGCAACTCAAGGGCCTTAGCCAGGGCGTACTCGTCTTTTTCACCCCAGTAACCGCTTAACTTGCCATTAAGGGGAAAAAGCTTTTTTAATAATTCATCATTATAAAACATGACGAGTTCCGCGGATATTTTCCCGTATTGGGTTTCAATGTCGGCCGCCTCCTGAAGCGGCGCTTTTTTTATATTTCCATTATTATAAAAGTTAACCGGTTTTAATATCCTTCTTCCATGATCATCTACTGAATACTGGGGAACAATGACCCCGACGGGTGTTTTAATCTCAACCCGTTCAGTGAAAATCAGGGAAGCGGGATTGCCGGATGCGTATTTTTCCAGATTCTGATAATCAGGTATTATGCCGTATTTTGTCTTTAACGCTTCCACGTTCAACCCCTTTTCTTTTTATTCATGAGAAAAATATTTTCGAAAGATTTTTGCCATGGATGATCAAAATCCAGACCCCATGCCGGCCATGGGGTTCTTTTTGTTGGCTGCCTTGACATCTCGCTGGATCATAAAGTCCATACTGTGCCCCTCGAAAACGGCTTCAGCGGCCTCTACGATTGTTCCGTCCAATTCTAAAACATCGATTTTCTTTCGGCTGAGTATGCGGCGAGGGCTGTCACCGAGTCCGGTGACTATCAATGCCCTGCAATCACTGAGCATATCGCTTAAGGCCTCCCAACGCTGGGTGCCACCGCCGGGTTTGGGCGTCTTTCGGGCTTCAACAAAATAAACGCCACCATTATCTTTTTGACCATAGATTAATAATTCTTCTGCTTTTCCGAGGTGTTGATTGACCAGTCGGCCGTCAAGACTGGCGATCGCCACGTAAGGCCGCTCATCGCCGTAAATCTCGGGCATCTGAGCGCATTCCAGCAGTTTCCTAGTTATTTTGCGGCTATTGCTCTCACCCAGAAGGCCTACGGCATCTGCGCGGCAGCGTTCGCAATGGTACATTTGGGGAATATATTTTGCCGCCTTTTTTCGAATGTTTTCCATTAGTGCTTCGGAAGGTTCTTCCAAATGGGCAAAATTAGACCCCTTACAGGGGTAAAAGGGGATGCAGTTGAGGATGTCCACCTTCAGTTCAGCCATCTTTTGAGCCACCGCTTCAATATGGCCGTCGTTGATGCCCGGTATAATGACGGTGTTGACTTTGGTGGTGATGTTTTTTTCTTTCAGGCGGATAATCGCTTCAAGTTGTTTTTCCAGCAAAACCTCGAAACCGGGTTTGGGGCCTAACGTTCTTTTGCCATGGCGAACAAAGGCATACAGTTGTGATCCAATTTCAGGATCAATTGCATTTAAAGAGATCGTAACATGGCCGACACCCATCTCGGCCAGCTCATCAATATATGGGCCGAGGCCAAAACCGTTTGTGGCCACACAAAGAATCATCTCAGGGTATTGCTTTTTCACCAACCGAAGAGTTTCCATGGTTTCGTCGGGATTGGCAAACGGATCTCCCGGCCCCACAATTCCCACGACCGAAATGTTTTTCACATTTTCAAGTACGTATTTGAGATAGATCATCGCCTGACTCGGCTTCAGTACCGCAGCGGTTACGCCGGGCCTGTTTTCGTCAAGGCTGTCGTGTTTTCGATCGCAGTAATTGCATTGAACATTACATCGTGGTGCAACGGGAAGGTGAACGCGTCCGTAAACACTTTTTACCTTGGCATTGAAACATGGGTGGTTGGATAGATCCATTTCTTTCTCCTAATTTATATGTTCCAGTTGATGATTTAAAAAGCAATAAAAATGCCAGTGGAGGATAAAAATGAAAATGATAATAAAAGCCGCCGAAAATACAAAAGAAACAATGCACAGCGCTGTGACGAATTTGAAAAAATAAGACGCATCCTTTATTTGTATACAGTTTTGTAGATAAATTGTTAACAATTTTGTAGGTTGGCAGTGATTTTTAGCAACGAAGTTGAAACCGGTGATAAAGGGTGCATTTATTACATTAAGTTAAGCTTTTTTTAACTAAGAAGCGCAAAGGGATTGCCGTAGTTTGACAACCACCACATTGTGGCATATTTTATTTGACGTATTAAACTCTTTTATGGAAAGAACCTATGGAAAGCAAGGAATTTAAAATATTCAGATCTCGTTTAGACCGTACCCAGAAAGAGATGGCCCATCTTTTAGGGGTATCCATTAAAGCAATACACAGCTATGAGCAGGGATGGCGCAAAATTCCCGGCCATGTGGAGCGGCAGATCTATTTCTTGCTCTCCCGCACCCTGCCGCGGACCGGCGAGAAAAAAAACTGCTGGGACCTGTTGCAATGCCCGGAAGAGCGGATGAGTCGGTGCCCGGCCTATGAATTCCAATCCGGGGATATGTGCTGGTTTGTCAGCGGTACCCGGTGTGGGGGCAAAGTCCATGATTCCTGGGAGAAGAAAATGGAAGCATGCCGCAGTTGCGATGTATTCTTGGAATTGTTTGATGATATAAAGGAGACGTGTGCCCAATGACTCTGCCAGATAAAAACAAAGCGCTTTGCCGATATGTGGGCGCACATACCGGAAATTTTCAAAAAACGGCCCTTCCCGGGGTCATTGCCCGGATTATCAATACACTGGATGATCCTGAATGCTTTGCCCACATTGGTGATGAACCAATCCATTTTTCCACATCAGTCAGGGATATGATCGAAAAATTCAGAAATATTCTGTTCCCTGGATATTTCTCAAATGAAAAAATGGACAGTGTCAACCTGAACTATTATGTGGGCCAGGAAATCACACGGCTCTACGACATCCTTTCCAGGCAGATCATCCATGTACTGCGCCATGACTGTCTAAGATATGACAGGGTATGTTCGGAATGTGAACGCCGGGGTAATGAGGCTGCGTTCACGGTGATCGAACAGATTCCGGTTCTTCGAAAGAAACTATCCGCCGATGTCAGAGCAACCTATGATGGAGATCCGGCCGCCAAAAGCCACGATGAAATTATTTTTTCTTATCCGGGTCCGTATGCCATCACGGTTCACCGGATCGCCAAGATCCTGCACCAGCTTGATATCCCGCAGCTGCCTAGGATCATGTCGGAACTGGCCCACAGCCTGACCGGCATTGATATTCATCCGGGTGCCACCATTGGTGAGCGCTTTGTCATTGACCATGGAACCGGCGTTGTCATCGGGGAAACATCTGTGATCGGTGAAAATGTGCGCATCTACCAGAATGTCACCATCGGTGCGTTGTCCCTGCCCAGGGATGCCGGAGAAAAGCTGCGCTGGGCCAAGCGGCACCCCACCATAGAAGATGATGTGATTATTTACTCCGGGGCCACAGTGCTCGGGGGCGACACCGTTATCGGGGCCCGGTCCGTTGTGGGCGGAAACGTATGGCTCACACACTCTATTCCGGCAGATACAAAAATATTTATGGAAGAGCCCCGCCTGATTATTAAAAAACAAGCAAAGGAGACGGTTCGTGAAGGCAATTAACGACATCACCCAGGCCTGCGGTAATACCCCCCTGGTCTATCTGGAAACACCCTCTCAGGAATGCGGTGCCCATCTTTTTGCCAAACTGGAGTATTTTAATCCCCTGGGCAGCGTCAAGGACCGGGTCGGTCTTGCCATGATTGAGGCAGGTTTGAAAAGCGGGCAGATTGGACCGGACACCCTGATCGTGGAGCCAACCTCAGGGAATACCGGTATTGCTCTGGCGTTTGTGGCCCGCATAAAGGGGTTGAATCTTGCGTTGACCATGCCGGAAACCATGAGCCTGGAACGCCAAAAACTGTTGCGTCATTTAGGGGCACAACTGATTCTGACCCCGGGACGCCTTGGCATGCAGGGTGCCGTGGACAAAGCGACCGAGATGGTGGCAACCCGCGGGAATGC
>QKDP01000285.1 GCA_003252055.1 Desulfobacter postgatei
ATTGCTTCAATATCCGACTGGATGCCTGGAAAGGCCTCTGCCATGGGCGGCAGAATCATGTGGGCTGCCTGTTTAAACTCCTGGTGAAAGTCCATAAGACCTGTGATGGCAAACAAATGAACCCCTTTGGAAAACCGGATCCAATCAAGCTCAGGCAGATCTGGTTTATCTACCTCGTTTTCAGACAGACGTGCCGTCACTTCAGCTTTTGCCACCAGCACCGGACCAAATGCAGAGACAAGTGAGGATAGCGCAGGCTTGCGCATCGCCAGGGTGTCAAGGGCCGTTTGAATGCCTTTGGGCGTTTTTTCATGGCAGATACGTTCATTCTGATTCATTCTGATGGGTTCCTTTCTGTTTTGTTTCGATTACCGGCAGACCGTGCCACTCTTTGCAGGCCACCTGGCACCCCCTGCATCTTGATACATCTATGAAAAAAGCATTGGCCATTTGTTTACTCTTTATTTTGGAGAATTTCGCATGTCCCCGGAATTTCGCATGGGGTATTATATTGCAGGCGTTATTATATGCCAACCTAATATTTACAATCAAATGCATAGCGTCTGGTCAGGCACCATAACGCAGTAAGCGAAAAGACTTTTTACGAGGCCATCAAATTTTTATGCAACCTTGGGGTAAAATTAAACCTTGTACTAGTACACAAGCGAATGATAAACGTTTAGCCGGGAATCGGTTGCCATTATTTTCATTCCGGCCCAATTATTTAATATACGGCCCAGCTGGAGCAAAGCAGATGAATCACGCTGTACACAACAAGATCGTATCCTTTATCTGGTCCATTGCCGATGACTGCCTAAGGGACATTTATGTCAGGGGAAAATACCGGGATGTTATTTTGCCCATGGTGGTGCTGCGACGTCTGGACAGCCTGCTGGAACCGTCCAAGGAAGCCGTACTCAGGGAAGTGGACTTTCAGAAAAACCAAATGGGGATGGTGGAGCTGGACGGCAGGGGACTTGAAGATGCTGCAGGCTTTGTCTTTTACAATACCAGCAAATGGACCCTGAAAAAGCTGTTCGCTGTAGCCGGCAACAACCAGCAGGTTTTAAAAGCCAATGTCGAGGAGTATCTTTCAGGATTTTCCGCCAACGTTAAGGAGATCATTGAAAAATTCAACCTGAAGGCCCAGATCCGCCATATGGCTGCCAAGGACGTTCTGCTGGATGTGCTGGAAAAATTCACCTCTCCCTATCTGAACCTGACCCCCCAGGAGAAGGTGGACCCGGACGGCAATCCCATGCCGCCGTTAAGCAATCTGGGCATGGGGTATGTGTTTGAAGAGCTTATCCGAAAATTCAACGAAGAGAACAATGAAGAGGCGGGCGAGCATTTTACGCCAAGGGAAGTGATTGAGCTGATGACCCGCCTGGTTTTTGAACCGGTAAAGGACCGGATGCCGCCGGTCATCACCATCTATGACCCGGCCTGCGGGTCCGGCGGCATGCTCACGGAATCCCAGGCGTTTATTCAAAGGGAAACCGGGCGGCAGGCCGATGACGGGTATATTTATCTGTACGGCAAAGAGATTAACGACGAAACCTATGAACCTATGCCATCTGCAAATCAGACATGATGATCAAGGGAAATGATCCGGGCTTTATCCGTCCCAATTCAACCCTTTCCACGGATGAATTTGCCGGCACACGCTTTGATTTCATGCTCTCCAACCCGCCCTACGGGAAAAGCTGGGCCAGTGAACAGAAATTTATCAAGGACGGGGCCAATGTCATAGACCCCCGGTTCAAGGTGACCCTGAAAAACTATTGGGGCGAGTCCATGGAGGTGGATGCCGCCCCCCGGTCCAGTGACGGCCAGCTTCTGTTCCTAATGGAGATGGTCAGCAAGATGAAGGCGCCTGACCAGAATATGTTCGGGTCGCGCATCGCCTCGGTTCACAACGGCTCTTCCCTGTTCACCGCGGATGCCGGAAGCGGTGAGAGCAATATCCGCCGCCACATCATTGAGAATGATCTGCTGGAAGCGGTTATCCAATTGCCCAATAACCTGTTTTACAACACCGGCATCACCACCTATATCTGGCTTTTGTCCAACAACAAATGCGATGCCAAACGAGGAAAGGTCCTGCTCGTTGATGCATCCAGGTGTTTTCAAAAGTTGAGAAAAAACCTGGGGAACAAAAACTGCGAGTTTTCTGCAAAGCATATCCGGGAGATTGCCGGGGCCTGTGCGGGGATGCAGCCCATTGAACCGGTAGAGGATGAAAACGGCCAGGACACCGGTATTGGTGCCAAAGTGTTTGAAAACAGTGACTTTGGATATTATAAAGTCGCCATTGAGCGGCCGGACAGAAGATCGGCCCGGTTCACAGAAGCGCGCATCGCGCCCCTGCGTTTTGATAAGGCCTTTGCCCTCCCCATGGAATGGATATATGCCCAGTGGGGGGATGCCGTCTACACCCAAGGGTTTCTTGCTGATCATGAAAAGAAAATCCTGGCCTTTTGCCAGGACAACGGCGTTGCATTAAATACAAAGAGTCGCAAAAAACTGTTCAGCTTGAATGTCTGGAAAAAGCATAAAGCCCTGATTAACGCAGCCCAAACGCTGATGGCGGCCATGGGCCGGGATGAATCCAAGGATTTCAACCAATTTAAGTCCCAGATAGATGCCGCCCTGAAAACCTTGAACCTGAAATTGTCGGCCCCGGAGAAAAAGGCTATTTTAGCTGCCGTGTCCCGGTACGATGAAACCGCCAGGCGAGTGGTCAAGAAGAAGGTCAAACTGTCGGGAGACAAGCTTGAAACCCTGCTGGATCATCTGGGGTGCCGGCAAGCCGACCTGCCGGACTTTGGATTTTATCCTGTGGCGGACAAAAAGGGAGAATACCGGACCTTTGAACCCTGCCCGGATCTCCGGGACCATGAGTCCGTTCCCCTGCAAGGGGATATCCATGAATTTTTCAAAACGGAAGTCCGCCCCCATGTGCCCGAAGCCTGGATCAATCTGGATTCAGTGAAGATCGGCTATGAGATCAGTTTCAATAAATATTTTTACCGGCACAAGCCATTGCGCTCCATGGAAACGGTGGCCGGGGAGATCCTGGACCTGGAGCGCCAGGCCGAGGGGTTGATTGCCGATATTCTGGGCCTTGACGGGGCAGCAGTCCCAGGGGTGGACTATGACTAATCTTTTACCCGTGATGCCGAGATATGAGGCGTATAAGGATTCCGGGGTGGAGTGGATTGGGGTGATTCCGGATCATTGGGAAAAATCTTCTTGTAAAAGGCTTCTCAGTATTCCAATTACAGATGGTCCCCATACCACATCGCGCTTTCTCTATTCAGGAATTCCGTTTATTTCTGCAGAATCCATTAAAAATGGCGTGATCAATTTTGAAAGCATGCGTGGTTATATTAGTGAACAAGATTATGCGTTATTCAGCCTTAAATATAGACCAAAAGTCAACGACATATACATGGTGAAATCTGGGGCCACAACTGGTCGAGTCGCCATGGTGAAAACCGATAAAAAATTTACGATTTGGTCACCATTAGCAGTTTTTAGGGCAGACCTTTCAAAGGTACAGCCGTACTTTTTGTATTTCTTTTTAATGTCCAACTCATTTCAAAAGGGTATTGAGCTTAATTGGAGTTATGGTACTCAGCAGAATATTGGAATGAAAATATTAGGCAACCTTAAGGTTGCTTGCCCATCTAACGAAGAACAAATCTTCATAACCAACTTCCTCAACTGCAAAATCGCAAAAATCGACCAAGCCGTTGCCATCAAGGAGAAGCAGATCCAGCTTCTCAAAGAGCGCAAACAGATCTTAATTCAGAATGCGGTAACAAAAGGCCTTGATCCGAATGTTCTCATGGCCGATTCAGGTGTGGAATGGATTGGGGAGATACCAGCGCATTGGCAGGTGAAACGGTTGAAGTATATATTGGATGAACGCAAGGAAAGATCAAAAATGGGTACAGAGCCATTATTTATGGTTAGCCAAATACATGGGCTGGTCGTCCGATCTGAATATCATCAAAAGGAACAAGTTGCCCAAAGTAATATTGATAATAAAATTGTTTATGAAAATGATCTTGTTTTTAATAAGCTGAAAGCCCATCTTGGTGTGTTTTTTAAAAGCAGTATTACTTTCAAAGGGTTAGTAAGTCCTGACTACGCTGTATACAAATCCAAAGGTATTATTAGTGATCTAAAGTATCTGGAGCTTCTTTTCCGCCATCCGGCATACATTGGCCAGTTTATTATCAGGGCGACAGGGATTGTTGAAGGGCTAATTCGCCTCTATACCGGAGATTTATTTGAAATCCCAGTACCGGTTCCACCAGAAACAGAGCAAATTAATATTTTATCCCACATCCAGACCCAATCCGCCAAAATAGACCAGGCCATACCCATACAGGAGCAGATGATCGAAAAGCTCAAAGAGTACAAGGCTACCCTGATCAACGCTGCCGTGACCGGAAAAATCAAGGTGGCGGACCCGGCAGAGAACAAGGTTGTGGTATGATGCCAAAGGATACCCCAATGACCGATGACAGCCGCATTCAGACAGATCTACCAGAGCCCGGATGGGGAAACCTGTGTGCATGTCCGGTTTGAGCAGGACACGGTCTGGTTGACCCAGCGCCAGATGGGGGAGGTGTTCGACACCACGCCTGA
>QKDP01000071.1 GCA_003252055.1 Desulfobacter postgatei
TACCGTCTATTTCCGGGTGGCGGTTTTCAGGGCATCCAAACCTTTCTCCGGTCCGAGCAGAATCAGGATATCTCCCTGGTTCAGAATGTGATCGGCCTGGGGGGTGAACCGTGTCTGTCCGGTCTTTGTTTCTTTTATGGCAATGGCCTGGACTCCGTATGTATTGGTCAGGTTAATCTGTTTAAGGGTTTTGCCCACAAATTTTTTAGGCGCGGCCAGCTCGATGATGCCGTATCCTTCCATAAACGGCAGATAATCAATGAGACTGGGATTGTCCAATTTTTTGGCCATGGACAGGGCCGTGTCTTTTTCCGGGAAGATGATCTCTTCAATGCCCAGTTTTTCCAGGACTTTTTTGTGGGGATCACTGATGGCTTTAGCCACAATATGCGGGATACCAAGTTCCTGAAGATTGAGCACCGCAAGGATGGAATCTCCGAGCACGGAACCAATGCCCACCACGGCTGTGTCCACATTTTTGACGCCGAGCTCTTTAAGGGTGGCCGCATCCGTGGCATCCGCAACCACCGCCTGGGTGACATGGTCTTTAATGGATTGTACCAGAACAGGGCTTTTATCTATGGCCATGACATCATGACCCTTATGGTATAAATGGGTGGCCAGATAAAATCCGAAATTCCCCAGGCCGATAATCAGAAACTGTTTCATATAACCTTCCTTTAACCGGTCATTATTATTTCAACCGATCATAATTTTTTTAACCAACATGATTTTTTTAACCGATCATGATATTTTCCTGGGCATAGGAAAATTTACTTGGTTTGCCTTTTCTGCTTACGGCAATGGCAATGCCCATGGGGCCTAAGCGCCCGATGAACATGATACATATAATAATCAGTTTGCCAATCCCTGAGAATCCGGGCGTAATACCGGTGGACAGACCCACGGTGCCAAAGGCACTGACCACTTCATAAAGAATTTCAAGAAAAGAGCCCCGGGACAGATTATGGGAGACATCGCCGATTTCCGTTTGCTGGAGCAGCACCACGCCGATGACAATCACCAGCATACTGATGATAATCAGACTCACCGCCTTTGATATACTGGAATCAGACACCCTGCGGTAAAAAATATGGGGATGCTCCTGCCCCCGGAATCTGGAATATCCCAGGATGGCGATACTGGATATTGTGGTCACCTTGACCCCGCCGCCGCAGGAGCCGGGGGCTGTACCCACAAACATCAGAAGAATGCTGATAAAAAGCGTTTCATTGGCCAGACTGCCAATGTCAAGGGTATTGAATCCGGCTGTACGGGTATTTACGGCCTGGAAAAAAGAGGCCAGAAATTTGGCGTGCAGGGGCAGATCTTTAAGGGTGTTGGACCATTCCATAATAAAAAACAGCAGAGTGCTGCCGGCCAGTAGAATCAAGGTAGCAGTCAGCGTAAGCCGTGTATGCAGACTGAGTTTTGACCAGCAGCGCCTGGAGAATGAAAATTTTTGCCGGATTTCCGCCATGACAATAAACCCGATCCCGCCAGTGATAATGAGACAGCAGATATCAAGGTTGATCAGCCAGCTGCCGCTATACTGGGTGAAACTGTCCGGAAACAGAGAAAATCCTGCGTTGCAAAACGCACTGACCGAATGGAATGCCGCATAGCAGATGGCCTTGTCCACAGGAAACCTGCAAAGAAAATCCGGCAGCATCAGTGCCGCTCCGATCAGCTCAATGACAAATGTAAAGATCATTATTTCTTTGACCAGTGAATATACATTTTTTCCCTGGCCGTAACTGTAGGTATCCGAGAGCATCTGCCGGCCGGTCATGCCCACCCGTTTGCCAAGGGTGAGCAGGAACATGGTGGACAAAACCATGATGCCGATGCCGCCGGCCTGGATCAGCACCATGATGACTGTTTTGCCGAAAAAAGTGAACGTTGAAGCTGTGTCCACCACGATCAGACCTGTGACGCATACGGCGGAAGCTGATGTGAAAAGTGCATCAATAAAGCCCAAATGTCCTTTTTCACTGGATGCGGGCAAAAAAAGTAAAATTGCGCCAAGCAGTATCAACACGGCATAGCTGAGCATGGAGACGCGGCCCGGGGACAGAATTTTCCCTTTCCGGATAGGCTCCTTATGGTGCAGCAACGTCATATCTATTCCATGTCGCGGTTTTCATGAAGTCGTTTTACTTTTTGGGAATTTGCCTTTTCTTATGGTCATCATCAATGGCAACATACACGAATCTGGCTTCCGTAACTTTATAACGCTCCACACCACCGGCGTGCAGTATGGGTTTAACCCACACTTCGAGCTTCACTGTCATTGAGGTGTTTCCTATTTTTTCCACATAACCATAGCAACAAAAGATATCTCCCACCTGAATGGGCTCGATAAACTTCATGCCTTCCACGGCAATGGTCACTACACGTCCACACGAGACCTCCTTGGCCAGGATGGCCCCTGCAATATCCATCTGGGACATGACCCATCCCCCAAAAATATCTCCGTTGGGGTTGGTATCCGCCGGCATGGTCTGGGTTCGAAGAAGCAGGTTTCCCTGTGGCTGTTTTTTATCTTCCATGAATATCCTTTCAGATCAATTTTGCTTAACATTCAAAGTATTATAAGAAAGTCTGTGTAACCCACACAGATCTTTCAACTTTCGTTGCGGGCTGAACCACGGTGAAAAACCAGGTCAGCCCGTGGCTGTTATATTCTATTCTGTGAGGATAAAACATGGTCTTATATAAAACACATTTGATCAGGGAACAATAGTAGACTTGTCAGGACTCGCCGCGGCCGCAGGGATTTGATCTTGCCTGAGCAAGCTGGTATACTGGCAACTTGCGACAGCCTGTCGACGGACAGATTGTAAGAAAGCACATCATTCCCGGAACCGACACAACAGACCCGCCCTTCCTAAGTAAGGGTCAAAAGGAGTAATCAAGAGATGGCGAATCGAACCGAACATGATACCATGGGAGCAATCCAGGTGCCCGCAGACGCATTGTGGGGCGCCCAGACCGAACGCAGCCGGCAAAATTTCACCATTGGCCGGGAGTTGATGCCGCAAGCCCTGATCCATGCCTATGCACGGCTGAAAAAAGCCTGTGCAGCCGTCAATAGACGAATGGCGCTGCTGGATGATCATCGGGCAAATCTTATTACCCGGGTCTGCGATGAAATCCTGAAAGGGGATCACGGCAGCCAGTTTCCCCTTCACGTCTGGCAGACCGGCAGCGGCACCCAGACCAATATGAATTTAAATGAGGTCATTGCCAACCGGGCCGCACTTCTTGACGGCAAGGAACTTGATGATGACAGACCCATCCACCCCAATGACCATGTGAACAAATCCCAAAGTTCCAATGATACATTCCCGGCTGCTATGCATATTGCGGCGGTGTTTGAGATCCATGACACCCTGCTTCCCGCAGTTGACCGCATGCGTCTCACCCTTGAAGAGAAATCCCGTGAGTTTTCACAGATCATTAAAATCGGACGTACCCATCTCCAGGATGCCACGCCCCTGACACTTGGCCAGGAAATCAGCGGCTGGGAAGCCATGATCCAAGGCAGCCGGGAGCAGATTTTGCAGGCCTTGGAAACACTCTATCCCTTGGCCATTGGCGGAACAGCGGTGGGGACGGGCTTAAATGCGCCCCAAGGTTTTGGGAAAGCGGTGGCAGAAGAACTTGCCAAATCAACCGGCCATCCGTTTACACAGATAAAAAATACCTTCCATGGTCTCACCGGACATGACCAGATCGTCTTCACCAGTGGTGCACTCAAAGGGCTGGCTGCCAATCTGATGAAAATCGCCAATGACGTCCGGTGGCTTGCCAGCGGTCCCAGATGCGGCATCGGAGAACTCATTATCCCGGCCAATGAGCCGGGCAGCTCCATCATGCCCGGAAAAATAAACCCCACCCAGGCCGAGGCAGCCACCATGGTTGCCTGCCAGGTCATGGGAAATGATGCAGCTATCGGCTTTGCCGCAAGCCAAGGGAACTTTGAGCTTAATGTATTTAAACCGGTTATCATCCATAACCTGCTTCAGTCTGTTACGCTTCTGGCCGACGTCATCTCCTCTTTCACATCCCATTGCCTGGCCGGGATTGCTCCGAACATCCCGGTGATTGAACGCCACCTGAAAGACTCCCTGATGCTGGTCACAGCACTGGCACCGCACATCGGATATGACAATGCCGCCCGGATCGCCAAAAAAGCGCTGCAAGACGGCATGACGTTAAAAGAGGCGGCCGCAGAACTGGGCTTGGTTCAGCCCGGGCAATTTGATGAATGGGTAAACCCTGAAAACATGATTCTGGGACGAAAGTAACTCTTAGAGCCTGTTTGGTAATTAGGGGATCGAAGCGAAATCTCATGAAAATGAAAACCAATTTTTACAAATTTTTTGTTAATAGCCGGACTATTGACATAAAATTTGGGAGAATTGGGGCCATTTTCATGAGGTTGCAGCCGATTCATCAATTACCAGACAGGCTCTTAAGCCCCGGGTTCGGGGTCCTGATCACCCCA